>JAPCWD010000041.1 GCA_025943965.1 Synergistaceae bacterium DZ-S4 | reverse complement strand
TATTAGCCCACTCCTTATCATTTTCGCTACCTCCTTGGTGATCTTCACAATCCCAATGGTAGCTATATGGTCGGGGTGGGTCAATTTCTTTCCGGCGATTAGGGTCAATTATAGTCCGGCGGTGACAATGCTGCCTTCTTTGAAAATCATCTTGAACAAATATAGAATTTCTTTTGGCGTAATAACGTCACCTGTAGTGATATCGATCTGCATAGGAGTCGCGATAGTATCAAATTCAGAAACAATACTCACCCGATAACCGCCATAAGCATCATCATCTCGAATGGCTTCAATGTTCAAAAAGGAGAAACTTACGCCATCTTCAACATTAATACTGCAAATTTCCTTGATTGCTTTTCTCAGCGATCCAACATTAATGGGATAATTTTTGATCGTAGTGTCCATGTCCATTGTTGCCCGATTATCTATACCAACAAGTGCCGCAATAAGGATCCCGCCCTTAAGGATGAATTTATCCCGGTACGCTGATTTGGAAAGTCTTTCCAGAAACCGTTCAAACATATAGTTTTGAAGCACTACCTGAGCGGACATATCTTTCTTTTTGGCTAAATTTCTTATTTTTGCCTTCAGGCTCATAGCTTCTCCGTTCATAGCAATGCCTCCAAATAATTTTTTAAAACAGTTTCAACCCTAAGTTTTTTTGCATGATCCATGAGGATCGAATAATCCGCCGATTTTATTTTCACAAATCGTTTTAATGCGTCATTCAGGATCTGGACATCGATCCGGTTTCTGCTTCTGATCAAATCACAGATCGTTCTTTCAAGAATATAGGTCCTGATCGGATTGCCATGGGCGCTTTTAACAGTTTCTACTCCCTGTTCATGAAGTTCTTTCTTGACGTAGTAGATTTTGAACCGGTCAGCCAAATTACCAACCACTTTATATCCACTTGGAACAGAGGCTGAATATTGAAAGGGAGCCCTATCCGAAAGGCCATGCAAATATAGGGCTGTTTCATGAGAGTAGATCAGCTTCGGATATTTAGTTTGCATG
>JAPCWD010000040.1 GCA_025943965.1 Synergistaceae bacterium DZ-S4 | reverse complement strand
CTTCTGTGGCATTAACAACGTCAATGACGTCGACATCCGAAAGTGACAAAGTTCCGGTTGCTGTTAGAGCTATGTTTGATTCTGTCAAAGACTCAGCATCGCTGTCGCCTGCTCTGACATGGATCTCAGGCGCGTCATTGCTGCCTGTAATAGTTACAGTCACCGTAACGGTATCTGTTCCACCCTTGCCGTCATCCACTGTCACATCATATAGCTGCGTAACAGTTTCGCCTTCTGCGAGATGGTCCAAAGCAGAGTCATTAACTTTAAATTCCCAAGTTATTTTTCCTGTAGCACCGCCGGTTGTCTGTGTATCAATTACAGGAGTAAATGTTCCAAGGTATCCCGCTCCTTGAGGTGTAGCAGTTAGAGTTTTTATCTCATCACTTAAGTCCTTATCAGTTACTTCGAAAT
Source organism: Synergistaceae bacterium DZ-S4 (assembly GCA_025943965.1). Lineage (NCBI taxonomy): Bacteria > Thermotogati > Synergistota > Synergistia > Synergistales > Synergistaceae > Caenicola > Caenicola nitritireducens. The sequence continues at coordinate 631 of JAPCWD010000040.1, read as the reverse complement.
ATCCATTTACTGTGTGGTCAAAGTTGTTTTCATCTACATGTCCGTCAACAAGCTCAGTTACAGCACCTTTAACATCATTCGGGTTTACAACATTAATTACAGGGGCATCATTTGTACCGACCACAGTAATAGTCAAAGTAGTGCTATCTGTTGCACCATGAGAGTCCGTAATGGTATAAGTAAAGACCTCATCCACTGTTTCATCTTTGGCAAGTCCTTGTACTGCCGGCTTAGTGTTATCAAGAGTGTATTTGTAAGTTCCGTCAGAGTTGACTGTTAAAGTTCCATAGGTACCGTCAATTACAGAACCTACCTTTCCTGATACAGAACTGTGTACTCCCTTATCAATGCCCGTAACTGTCAATGTCTCTCCAAAATCAATGGAGTCGTCATTATCAAGCACGTTTCCAGCTACAATCGTCGTGTTAGAATCGTAATCTTCATGAAGTGGATCATCTACACCATCTTCATATACAGTGTTTACGTCAGCATTAGCAATAGGTACATCATTTGTACCTGTTATGGTAATAATAACGTCATGAGTATCACTGGCACCGGAAATATCAGTGGCTTTCACTGTATAAACAAGTATTAATTTATCTCCCTCTGCAAGCTCATCAAAATAATAATT
>JAPCWD010000039.1 GCA_025943965.1 Synergistaceae bacterium DZ-S4 | reverse complement strand
GCTATACACCGGACTTGTTAGTTCCTTTGACGCACTAGATTCGTGAGCGTTTGTATCTGATTGTAGACATCGCGCTGCTCATTGATGAGACGTTGGATCTTACTGTTGGCATACATGACGGTCGTGTGGTCACGGCCCCCAAACTCACCACCGATCTTTGGAAGGGAGTAGTCCGTGAGTTCTCTGCAAAGGTACATCGCGACCTGACGGGGAAATGCGATCGCTTGAGAACGCTTGTCTCCAACAAGATCGGCCCGGGATATCTGATAGAACTTACAGACCTCCTGTTGGATTGTAGAGATAGAGATAGGTTTGACGGAGCGCTCAGGGAAAGTGTCTTTCAACACGCTTTCAGCGAGGGCGAGGTCGATAGGACGCTGTGACACAGAACTGTAAGCAGAGACGCGCACTAGGGCCCCTTCAAGCTCACGGATGTTGCTTGAGAGCCGCTCAGCGATGAAAGCCAGAACGTCATCAGGGGCGGCAAGACGAGCCATATCGGCCTTCCGCCGAAGGATTGCAATACGCGTCTCAAGATCCGGTGGTTGTATATCCGCGATCAACCCCCACCCGAACCTGGTACGCAGGCGCTCTTCGATGTTGCCGATCTCCGCGGGTGGCCGATCAGAGGTCATGACGATCTGTTTGCCTGCCTCACGGAGCGTATTGAATGTATGGAAGAACTCAGTCTGCGTGGTCTCCTTACCCTGGATGAATTGGATATCATCGATAAGCAGGACGTCATTCTCCCGATACGCGCGACGGAAGCCTTCGGTGCGGTTCTTATCACGGTCACCGATCGACTTGATGAAGTCGTTTGTGAACTGCTCGCTGGTAACGTACTTGACCCGAAGGTGGGGATAGCTTGAGCGGACGTAAGAGGCGATCGCTTGGAGGAGGTGTGTCTTACCGAGACCAGCGCCCCCATAGATGAACAAGGGATTATAAGCGGTTCCCGGAGCTTCAGCGACAGCAAGAGCCACGTGATATGAGAACTGGTTCGAAGGGCCCACAACGAATGAGTCGAATGTGCAGTTGGGCTCGAGATCAGGTCCCGCGGTCTTGTGTGTTTCATCGAGGTGGACCGCAGGTGGTGGAG
>JAPCWD010000038.1 GCA_025943965.1 Synergistaceae bacterium DZ-S4 | reverse complement strand
GCTGCTAGTCTATGATCTCAGTAACGACGCCTGCGCCTACCGTGCGGCCGCCTTCGCGTACTGCGAAGCGCAGTCCCGGCTGCATTGCGATCGGTACGATCAGGTTCACTTCAAATGTGCTGTTGTCTCCAGGCATTACCATCTCGATGCCCTCAGCAAGCTTGATCTCGCCCGTCACGTCCGTCGTACGGAAGTAGAACTGGGGCTTGTAGCCTGAGAAGAACGGCGTGTGGCGCCCTCCCTCTTCCTTCTTCAGTACGTAAACTTCACCCTTGAAGTGCTTGTGCGGGGTGATGCTTCCCGGCTTCGCCAAAACCTGACCGCGCTCTACGTCATCCTTGCCGGTGCCGCGCAGAAGTACTCCCACGTTGTCTCCCGCTTCCGCATCGTCAAGGATCTTGCGGAACATCTCAAGGCTGGTCGCTACTGTCTTCTGGGTGTCTTTCATGCCTACTATCGCAACTTCGTCGCCAGGCCTGATTATGCCCTTCTCGACCCTGCCCGTTACGACTGTGCCGCGCCCCGTGATGGTGAATACGTCTTCGATCGGCATAAGGAAGGGAAGGTCCACTTCGCGGACAGGCGCAGGAATGTAGTCGTCGCATGCCTGCATAAGTTCGTCGATCTTAGCTGTCCAGTCGTTGCCCTCATCGCTCTCAAGAGCCTTCAGAGCGCTGCCGCGAACGATGGGGATGTCGTCTCCGGGGAACTCGTACTTGTTGAGAAGGTCCCTGATCTCCATCTCGACAAGGTCAAGAAGTTCGGGGTCGTCGACCATGTCGCACTTGTTCATGAATACTACGAGCGCAGGAACGTTGACCTGACGCGCAAGAAGCACGTGCTCTCGCGTCTGCGGCATGGGGCCGTCCGCCGCCGATACGACCAGGATCGCTCCGTCCATCTGAGCCGCTCCGGTGATCATGTTCTTGATGTAGTCAGCGTGACCGGGGCAGTCGATGTGTGCATAGTGGCGCGTCGCTGTCTGGTATTCAACGTGGGATATGTTGATGGTGATGCCGCGCTCTCTCTCTTCAGGCGCCTTGTCGATCATGTCGAACGGCGTAAAGTCCGCTCCGCCATGTCTCGCAAGCGTCTTTGTGATCGCCGCTGTAAGGGTCGTCTTACCGTGGTCGATATGGCCTATCGTTCCTATGTTGAGGTGCGGCTTGTTTCTTACAAATTTCTCCTTTGCCATTTCTGTCTTGCCTCC
>JAPCWD010000037.1 GCA_025943965.1 Synergistaceae bacterium DZ-S4 | reverse complement strand
TCACACGTGTCCAAGATAGGAAAATAAAAAAGTAAAGCCTCCGTTATTGGGATATCATTAAGTTGCGACACAAAAGAATCCCAAAGAAACCACGGAGGCAGAACAATGATAAAGTGCATGAGCCTATTCAGTCAAATACTATCTGAGATGTCCTTATCTCCGGTAAGTTTTGAGCAGCTGGTGATGAAACACGGAAACGACCGTAACGCAAAAGGATTTACGTCAAAGGCCCAGCTGGTGTCGATGATCTTTTCTCATCTGGCAAGAGCTGATTCGCTCAGGGAAATAACAAACGGGCTCTTATGCTGCAACGGCAAGGTAAAGCATCTTGGAATAAAAGCAGCGCCCAAACGATCAACGCTTGCATATGCAAACGAACACAGGAACGCGGATCTGTACGAAGAATACTTCTGGAAACAGCTTCAGCATTTTCGCACAAGAAATATGCTGGAGAAGAGCGGAAAGAAATTTAAATTCAAGAACAAGCTCTTTCTCTTTGACTCAACAACAATAAGCCTTTGCCTGTCATTATTCCCATGGGCGGACTACAGACAGACCAAGGGCGGAGTAAAGGTACACGTACTGCTTGACCAGAGTGACTACATGCCGTCATTTATAACGATAACAGATGCAAAGATACATGACAGTGCTGTCTCAAAGACCCTGAACCTCAAACCGGGTTCAATAGTAGCGGCGGACAGGGGATATCTCGACTTTGAACAATTCAGCAGATGGAACAAAAGCAAAATTTTCTTTGTTACCAGGATGAAAGACAACATCTGTTATAAAACCGTCATCCACGGCTGCGGGGCATACGGCAGCAACGTACGCTCAGATGATGAGATCATTCTTACAGGCATAAACACCAAAATCAAATACCCTAAAAAGCTCCGTCTTGTAACGGTCTGGAACGAAGAGAAGCAGGAAGAGATAAAAATACTCACCAACAACTTTAAACTTGCTGCATCGACCATAGGGGCAATATACAAAGAACGATGGGAGATAGAGCTCTTTTTCAAGACACTGAAACAGACACTGAATGTAAAGACATTCATCGGTACAAGCGAAAATGCGTTACGCATACAGATTTGGACAGCCATGATATCGCTTTTGATAATAAGATGGCTGCACCATCTCTCAAAAATGAAATGGTCGTTCTCCGTAATGAGTGCGATGTTAAGGCTGAATCTCTTTACGTACAGGCCATTACCGGAATGGCTGGACAGACCGTACGAAACCCCGCCGGCGGTGCCGGTGCCGGAACAACAATTGATCTTCAGCTGAGGTATTGGACAGCCAAAGGCGGTCAAGAGGAAAATAACAAGTAAACCATGAAGTACAACCTGGTTTTAAATGTGTCCAATAACGATTAACAAAGCCTTGCTATTACAGGAGGGCATTTTGAAATTTGAGCTATCTTGGACAGCAGTG
>JAPCWD010000036.1 GCA_025943965.1 Synergistaceae bacterium DZ-S4 | reverse complement strand
TAGTCGTCACTGAATAACGTGGATAATACAGTCACAGACTATATTTATGAGTAATTATAAGATATAATATCTGCAAGAAATCTATATAAAACGAGGAGAAACCTTGCAGAAATGAAACCCAAAACTACAGAAGATCCACAGAATAGAATTTTCCAGATGCGCCTTGAAAACATGATAAATATGGAGCATGAACTTGTATTGCTTTCCGGGAAAATCAACTGGAAAGAGTTTGAGAAGAAGTTTGGTGAAGTTTACATACAGGATGTAGGGCGTCCCGGTCTTCCTACCAGATTAATGGTAGGTCTCCATTACCTGAAAGGACTGCACGATCTTTCAGATGAGGGCGTGGTCGAAGGTTTTCTGGAGAATCCATACTGGCAGTACTTCTGCGGTATGGAATTCTTTGAACATAAGCTGCCCCTGAACTCAAGCTCCATGACAAGGTGGCGCAAAAGAGTTGGTTCGCGAGGATTTGAAACACTGCTGAAAGAGACACTGGAAACAGCACTTTCGATGAACTGCCTCAAACAGAAAGATATGCTTAAAGTCACAATAGACACGACAGTACAGGAGAAAAACATAACATTCCCGACAGATGTAAAACTCTACGCCAAGGGTACAGAAATACTTGTCAGAGAAGCAAAGAAGGCTGGGATAGAACTTAGACAGAGCTACACAAGGACAGTTCCGATGCTTCAGCGCGAGAACTGGCTGAAGAACCGCGGCAGGAAATACAAACAGGCGAAGGCCTGTCAGAGGCGCCTTAAGACCATACTTGGAAGGACAGTACGGGATATCACAAGAAAAGCAACAGATGATCAACTGTCAGGCAAACTTGGTAAATTCCTTTCAATGGCAGAACAAGTGCTGAATCAGAAGCGGGAAGATAAAAACAAAATCTACAGTTATTTTGAACCGGAGACATCCTGCATTGCTAAAGGCAAAATACACAAGAAGTACGAATTTGGCGCCAAAGCATCAATAGTGACGACGCAGAAGGGCAATTGGATACTTGGCACAACGACATACAAAGGTTCACCCAACGACATCACGACACTTTCAGACTCTCTGGATCAGGTTCAGCAAATGACCGGATGCTATCCTGAAGAGGTTTACTGTGACAAAGGGTACAGGGGCAAAAAAGTACATGAAGGTCTGCGATGCAAGGTTTTTATTCCCGGCACCAAACAGAAAGTCACATCTGCCCAGAAGAAAAGGCTCAAACGAAGAAATGCGATAGAACCGGTAATAGGGCATCTTAAAGAAGATCACGGCATGGCAAGGAACTACCTGAAGGGCAGGATAGGGGATGAAATAAATGCCCTGATGGCGTCCTGTGGCTTCAATCTGAAAAAGCTGCTGAAATCACTCAGGGCTTTTTTGTCTCAAATAATAACAAGCCTGATTCTCGTCTATTTGAATCAAAACGGCAAAAATCAGGCATTGCAATTAGGCGCTATTTGATCCTATTGATCCTATCGCTGTTTTTCAGCAACGACTA
>JAPCWD010000035.1 GCA_025943965.1 Synergistaceae bacterium DZ-S4 | reverse complement strand
AAGCCGCTCGTATCATAAAATATATTTACCAAAGAGATAACATAAGAATAAAAGTAAGCGTCTTTTCATAATACTGGTCATTTGGGTAGAATTACCCTAATGATATAGAGGTGCCGGGAAGACCGAAAAGTCGCTAAGTCCAAGAGACTGTAATCCAGATTGGTCTACCGCCCCACATAACTGCGTACAGGTATCATAGGTCTGCTTCTATAGAAAGCATGAACCTGCATTCCGCGAGTGTGCAGCCGTGGGAAGCCCTCCCGGCAGAGAAATAATATCATAATACTCATTGTGAGGTGAACAGTTTTGTCTCTTATGTTCTTTTTGGGTGTGGATGTTTCAAAGAAGACTCTCGCTGTGGTGCTGAGTGATCACAAGGATAAGATACTCTGGTCCAACAAGAGTATCCCCAATGACGAAGTCGGATTTAAAAAACTCGTCGAGACAGTGATCAAAAACACATCAAAGAAGGCGGGAAAGGAAGAGTACTCAATAGCTGCCGGTATGGAATCGACAGGCGTCTATGGAGAACGTCTGGCATACTATCTCAATGGAAACAGCCACAACGGCAGGATCGTAACATACGTACTCAACCCAGCTGCAGTAAGAGCCTTCGGCACTTCAGTGATGGCCCCCAACAAGAACGACTCCGCAGATGCCCAGCTTATAGCCTCATACCTCTCCATGGCAGTAACAAAGGAACAGATATCTCCATGGAAGGCACCCTCACCCGAAGGCCGTGCTCTTAGGGAACTTTCAAGGCGCAGGGAAGAACTAACAGAACTTCATGCCTCTGAATGCAACAGGCTGGAGAAGCTTGAGTGCATGCAGGAACCACCGGAGGCGATAGTCCGGAACGTAAGGGAACTCATAAGCTACCTCGAGGATTCTATACATAACCTGGAGAAGGAAATAGAGGAGCACATAGACGACGATCCCGGCATGCGCGAGGACATAGAGCTTCTGAGATCCATCCCCGGCATAGGAGAGGTGACATCAGTTACCTTGCAGGGCGAATCCGACGGATTGAACAACTTCCAGAGCGTTAAGGGCCTTGTCTCGTTCGTAGGCATAGCTCCAAGCGAACACACTTCGGGGACGTCGGTATTCAAAAAATCTAAAATAAGCAGACGGGGCAATTCCAGGATAAGGCACCATCTTTACATGGCTACACTGGTAGCTGCACGGGTAAATCCGGTAATAAAGGAGTTCTACGAAAGACTGTTAAACAGGGGCAAATGCAAAAAGCTGGCACTTGTTGCCTGTATGAGAAAGATGCTCCATATCATCTGGGGAGTAATGAAAAACAGGAAGCGCTTTGATCCCTGTTATTCCCTTAAATAGGGCTATAACAGAGAGGTACCGGCTTACAAGAGAATAACGTAAGGCAGCAAATAAGACAGCCGCCGAAAAACCGGCGGCCGCAAGATGGATCATTACTTTCGAGATACAAGAAACAAAGTTTACTTTTATACTTGACAGCTGAGACGGTATCTGGATTCCCG
>JAPCWD010000034.1 GCA_025943965.1 Synergistaceae bacterium DZ-S4 | reverse complement strand
ACTCAACTTTCCCACCTCAAGAATAGATGAGAAGCGAGATTTGGACCTTGAAAACTACATATAGGATCACGCGATAAAAACAAGAGGAAAGCCCCTTATGTGGTATAATTGAAATAGCGACAAATCAAGTAATACCAACATATAAGGAGGCTTTCCCATGACAAGCATTATAGCAGATATAAATGATAACCGCCACGTCTTTAAGTCATCGGTCGACCATTTCTTTTCCAAAATAAATATATCCAAACAGCTTAAAAGCTCAAACTTTTACAAGAAATCGGGATTCAGCTGCACACAGATACTTAAAGAGCTGTTTGCTCTTGTTTTTACAGGCAAGAACCTCTATAGGAATCTGTTGTCGGATGACGCTTTACTGACATTCAGGAAGAACACGGCATACCGTTTCCTCAACAGTGAGCATTTCAACTGGGAAAAACTCCTGTATAAAGTAATGTCTCAGCTTATTTCAGAAGTCGACCGTTTGACAGGAAAAGACAGAGAGTCGGTGCTTATAGCAGATGATTCCCTGTTTAGCAGACAGCGCAGCAAGAAAGTAGAACTGCTTTCAAGGGTGTTCGACCATACAAGCCATAGATACTGCCGCGGATTTCGTATGCTGACCCTTGGATGGTCTGACGGCAACACATTTCTTCCTGTTAATTTCAATCTTCTGAGCTCACCCAAAGATGAACATGTGCTCTGTCCGGTCCAGGAGACAGATAAACGGACCAACGGCTATAAGAGACGCCAGCAGGCAAGGATGTCGACAACGGATGTTCTTATTGAAATGCTTCGCAATGCAGGCAGTATACCTGCAAGATTCGTGCTCTTCGACAGTTGGTTTACATTGCCCCAAACAGTAATAAGGGTAAAGAGAGAAAACCGGGATGTAATAGGCATGGTACGGATAACCGAGAAGATCCACTATTTCTGCAACGGCAAGTGGCAGGACATAAAATCGATATACGGCAGCATTTGCAATAAGCCCTGTGGTTCTTCCAAAATCGTTGGATCTGTCTGCGTCAAAATACGCGAACAGAGAGACTGTGAGTTGGAAGAATGTACTGATGCAAAAATCGTATTCATACAAGAGAAGAAATCTAAGGACTGGCTGGCACTGCTTTCTACAGACATATTACTTCCCGATGAAGAGATCATAAGAATATACGGGAAACGGTGGGACATAGAAGTCTTTTTCAAGGTATGCAAATCCAATCTTGCCTTGGCCAGAGAATTTCAGGGAAGAAGCTACGACATGCTGACAGCAGCAACTGCCATTGTTTTCATGAGATATGCCATGCTGTCCATTGAAGCGAGAAACAAATCTGACGACAGGACAATAGGAGAATTATTCTATAGTTACTGCCAGGAACTACAGGACATAAGATTCTCTCAGTCATTGTTGCTTCTCCTTACAAGACTTATTGGGATACTAAAAGAGACAAAACCTTCTAATAAAAACAAGCTGCAGGAAAAGATGACAGAGTTATTCTTAAACGCATTGCCAAGTTATCTGAGGTGCCAATTGCTATTATGTGCGTGACCTATATGGATTTTTCAAGGTTCGAAACATGTTTTGCTGCTGGGAAAGTTGAGTTAT
>JAPCWD010000033.1 GCA_025943965.1 Synergistaceae bacterium DZ-S4 | reverse complement strand
CAAAGGTGCTTAAAGAAGGACACAGAGACCTAACGGACAAATTTCTGCGTTTTAAAGGACATTACGGCTTTACTGCTGTTTTCTGTAATCCGGATGCGGGAAACGAAAAAGGAAACGTTGAGAACAAGGTAGGTTATCACAGGCGCAATATGCTTGTCCCAATACCGGAAGTGAAGGATCTTGAAACATACAACCGCTATCTGCTCAAGAAGTCGGAAGAGGACCATGACCGTGAACACTACCGTTATGACCAGAGCATAGCAGAACTTCACAAAGAGGATCTAAAAGAGCTGCTTCCTCTGCCAACGGCAGAATTTGACTGTGCACGTTATGAAGTTTACTCAGTCAACCTGTGGGGTAAATTTAATATAGGTCCTGCGCACACATATTCGACATCGCCTAAACACGCCGGCGGGAGAGTAACGGTAAAGATAACATCATCCAAAGTTATTCCTTTGGATGAAAACCAAAGGGTTATAACAGAACACCCAAGGCTGTACGGAAACAGCAAACAGGAAGCAATGGACTGGCTGCCCTATCTGAAACTCCTGTCACGCTGTCCGGCTGCATTAAAATACACAGGCATATATGAAATGCTACCGGATCCGCTGCAGGAATATCTGGGAAAACAGCCTAAAAGCGAGTGCGGCCATGTGCTTAGAGTCCTTTCATGGATCACGGAACATGACGGTTTTAAAAAAGCCGTGGAAAGTGTAAACGAAGCAGTCGTACGCAATATTTCTGGAATAGACAGCCTTGTAACGCTCCATGATTATCTCAACCAGAACCATGTCCAGGAACGAATGGATATCGAAGGCCGGAACCTGCCGGAATTACCGCCGGTAATGTTCCACGGAGAGTTATATGACAATATTATGCAAAGTAACGGTGTCAAATGATGAACGAAGATATTTCCGTTTACTGCAGAAAGCTCAGATTGAGCAGGAACTTTGTAAACAACAGCGCTGTCGTTGAAAAGAGCAGTCCGCAGGAGTACCTTCTGGAGATATTAAGACTTGAATGTGAGTACAGGGAAAAACTAAAAATAGAGCGTCTTATTAAGACTGCTGGGTTCTATAACAGAAAAAGGTTCTGTGATTTTTGCTTTGACGAGGTAAAACTGCCATCGGATGTGACGCCCGTGTACTTGAAAGAAGGCAGATTCATCGAGGAGGTCAAAAATCTTATTCTCTACGGCAACGTAGGAACCGGGAAAACGCATCTTGCAACGGCTATAGGCATAGAGGCCTGTAACAGGGGGATGAAGGTAGGTTTCTACAGGACTGCGAACCTTGTTAACCAGCTCTCCGATGCAAAAAAGGCAGGAAACCTGAGCAAGCTGTTTAACAACCTGAGAAAACTTGATCTGCTTATATGCGACGAATGGGGATATGTACCCATGGACAGGGCATCAGCTCAAATCCTTTTTCAGGTCATATCGGACAGCTATGAAAGGAGGAGCGTGATAATAACGACCAATCTGGAATTCAGCCGCTGGGTCGGAATCTTCTATGATGAACAGATGACAGCGGCAATGATTGACAGGCTTGTACACCACAGTTATTTGCTTTTATTTGATGGCCAGAGCAACAGGGTCCGTGATTCACTTATGAAATCTGCGGGATAAAATTCCCCACCCTGTGCCTGGGGAATTTATTTTGCAAAAGTGGGGATTTTAGGCTTGCAAAAAACA
>JAPCWD010000032.1:556-1909 GCA_025943965.1 Synergistaceae bacterium DZ-S4 | reverse complement strand
CATCATTTGTACCTGTTATGGTAATAATAACGTCATGAGTATCACTGGCACCGGAAATATCAGTGGCTTTCACTGTATAAACAAGTATTAATTTATCTCCCTCTGCAAGCTCATCAAAATAATAATTAGAAGTTTCAGTTGAGTTAAAATTCCAAGTAATGCCGCCTGTTTCATCTGTCTGCGTATTAGTAAGCCCACCGGAAACAGTAAGCATGGCAAGAACTTCTTCATAAGAGGGCAAACCACTTCCAAACGTGCCGCCAAAAGTACTATCACCTCTTATTGAAACAGATTCAACAGATGGAGTAACCACGTCAATTACGTCAACGTCAACGATAGATAATGTTCCGCTCGCCGTGAGAGTTTTATCTGCAGAAGGGTCGCTTATCTCGTCTACTTCAGTTAAATCTGCCTCCCAGCTGTCTCCGGCACGCTCGTGGATCTCCGGTGCGTCATTTGTACCTGTGATAGTCACCGTAACCACTTGAGTGGTAATCCCGCCATTTCCGTCATTAACGGCCACGTTATATGTCTGTGTAATTTCTTGTCCTTGGGCAAGATGGTCTAAGTCAGCGTCATTTACCACAAAATTCCAAGTAATTTTTCCTGTAGCACCGCCGGTTGTCTGTGTGTCTACGACAGGAGTGAATGTCCCGAGATAGCCAACTCCTTGAGGAGTTGCCGATACAGAAACTGCATCAGACAAGTCTGCATCAGTTACTTCAAAATATCCATTTACTGTATGATCATCAACATTTTCCCCTAACGCCTTGTCAGCTATCTCTGTTACAGCACCTTTAACATCATTTGCGTTTACGACATTAATGACAGGAAGATCATTTGTGCCGGTAATGGTTATTACCACATCTTTAGTATCAATTCCACCATGTGGGTCGGCAACTTGTACTGTGTAAGTGAGTTCAAGTGTTTCACCTTTTGCAAGTTCATCAAAGTAATGAGAGCCCGAATCAAATTTCCAAGTAATGCCGTGATCTTTGTCACTTTCAGTATTTGTAAGTCCTCCTGTAACGGTGAACATAGCCTTTAGTTCTGCATCTGTAGGTAGGGTTCCTGTATATGTTCCGCCCTTTGTAATTGAATTTACTGCTGTGGCAGTGACAACGTCAATAACGTCAACGTCCAGAAGCGATAGTGTTCCGTCTGCTTTAAGGGTAGTATCTGTTTCATCCAAAGACTTAGCAGCACTATCGCCTGCTCTGATCTCTATCTCCGGTGCGTCATTTGTACCTGTGATAGTCACCGTAACCACTTGAGTGGTAATCCCGCCATTTCCGTCATTAACGGCCACGTTATATGTCTGTGTAATTTCTTGTCCTTGGGCAAGATGGTCTA
>JAPCWD010000032.1:0-456 GCA_025943965.1 Synergistaceae bacterium DZ-S4 | reverse complement strand
GATCATCAACATTTTCCCCTAACGCCTTGTCAGCTATCTCTGTTACAGCACCTTTAACATCATTTGCGTTTACGACATTAATGACAGGAAGATCATTTGTGCCGGTAATGGTTATTACCACATCTTTGGTATCAATTCCACCATGTGGGTCAGCAACCTGTACTGTGTAAGTGAGTTCAAGTGTTTCACCTGCAGCCATGCCGTCAAAGAAGTGAGAGCCAGAATTAAATGTCCAAGTAATGCCGTGATCTTTATCACTTTCGGTATTTGTAAGTCCTCCTGTAACGGTGAACATAGCCTTTAGTTCTGCATCTGTAGGTAGGGGGCCTGTATATGTTCCGCCCTTTGTAATTGAATCTACTTCTGTGGCATTAACAACGTCAATGACGTCGACATCCGAAAGTGACAAAGTTCCGGTTGCTGTTAGAGCTATGTTTGATTCTGTCAAAGACTCAG
>JAPCWD010000031.1 GCA_025943965.1 Synergistaceae bacterium DZ-S4 | reverse complement strand
TGTCACCGCCGGACTATAATTGACCCTAATCGCCGGAAAGAAATTGACCCACCCCGACCATATAGCTACCATTGGGATTGTGAAGATCACCAAGGAGGTAGCGAAAATGATAAGGAGTGGGCTAATACTGATGATAAGACAGGAAGCACAATCTGGTCAAACAGCGTACGCAATAGGGAAGAAATTGGGCATATCCAAGAACACTGCGAAGAAATATATCAAAGATGTACCTGAAGATCATGGTTTGAAGAAGAGGAAATGTCCGTCGAAATTAGACCCATACAAGTTACAGGTCAACACTTTGATGTCCCGTGGTATTTTCAACTGCGTAGTAATAATGGAGCGTATTCAGGATGCCGGTTATGATGGTGGGATAACAATAATCAAAGATTATGTCCAGGATAAGCGACCGCCAAGGAATACTCCAGCGGTAAGGCGCTATGAAACGCTTCCCGGGAAACAGGCTCAAATGGACTGGGGCATAGTGCATTACATAGATGAAAAAGGAATAGTCCATAAAGCGCCGGCATTTATGATGATCCTTGGCAGTTCCAGAACCAAATACCTTGAATTTACAAAGAGATGCGACTTCTACAGCCTTCTTCGCTGCATAGTAAACGCATTTGAATACTTTGACGGTGTCCCTGAGATTGTTTTGACCGACAGGATGAAGACGGTGATCGACGGCAGCGAAGCAGGCAAGCCTCTATGGAACAAACGGTTTGAGGATTTTGCATCTGACATGGGATTTATACCCAAGGTATGCCGGCCTAAGAGGCCTCAGACAAAAGGGAAAGTTGAAAGGCTCGTTGACTATGTCAAAGACAATTTTCTCCCCGGGAGGACCTTTACAGATGCTGAAGATCTCAACCGTCATGCAATTGCATGGTGTCAGAAAGCTGACAGCAAAAGGCACGGCACAACAGGAGAGATCCCTCTTGAGAGCCTGATGAAAGAACCTCTGCTGGCACTTCCGTCTCAAGAAACGAGAGATAAATATCGTTGGGAGGTAAGAAAAGTCACACGCGACGGATTTATAAGTTATGACGGTGCCATGTACGGGATCCCATGGTGCTACAGCGGCCGGGAACTGAGAGTAAGAATATTAGGAGAATACTTTGAAGCCTACGATGGAAACGTCCGCATTGTACAGCATAAAGTTGAATATACCTCAGGCAGGATAGTATGGCTCAAAGGGCAATACGAAGGTCTCACAGAAAGAAACGGCATAGCTGCCCCTTTGTCATATGCATATAAAGTACGAGACATTTCGGTTGAGACGCGCCCTCTGTCGATTTATGACCAGGCGGCGGGGGTAATGTAAATGCTGGAGCTTGAACAGGCCAGAGAACTGCTTTTGGAAATGGGCATCAAGACAGCCGCAGATCTTCTGGATGCTCACCTGGAAACGGCGGTCAAAGAGGAGACTACATATCTCACGTTTCTTACGGGGCTGCTGAATTGTGAAAAAGAGGAGAGAAAAAGGCGAAGTGAGGAGACAAGGATAAAGCTATCCAGACTGCCTCACCACAAGACAATACAGGAGTTTGACTTCTCATTCCAGCCGAGCATAGATCCCAGACAGATAAAAGAACTGTCGACGCTCGCATTCGCTGCACGGAAAGAGAACGTGATACTTTTAGGGCCACCGGGCGTTGGTAAAACACATCTGTCCGTAGCTCTGTCCATAGAGGCCCTGCGAGGGGGCATGACTGTTTACTATACTACGTTGCCCAGACTGATCGCCGATATGAAAAAAGTGATCATGGCTGACAAGCTGGAACGTAAATTAAAAACCTTCCTTCGTCCCGACATACTTGTGATTGATGAGGTAGGATATATGCAGCTTGACAGGCAGGCGGCAGAAATACTATTTAGGATAGTATCTTCACGGTATGAGACAGGAAGCATAATTCTTACCAGCAACAAACACTTTGCTGGCTGGGGAGAGTTGATGAGTGATCCGGTTATAGCTACGGCAATGCTTGACCGCCTGCTGCATCACGCTCATGTTATTAACATACGCGGTGAAACATATCGACTAAGAGGAAGG
>JAPCWD010000030.1 GCA_025943965.1 Synergistaceae bacterium DZ-S4 | reverse complement strand
GTAAGCGTCAAACCATCCGCACCTGTGAGTAATAATATTCTTCATATAAAGTCTCCCCAACAAGTTACCATGAAGGGGAGATTTTTTTATGTTCGATCACCGTGGCAAGCAGATCTATCTCATATGCGGATCTACGGACATGCGCAAGGGAATAGACGGTCTGTCGTCTATTGTGGACCTTCGTCTTGTCTGCAGCTCATTTGAGTCTGCCATGTTCATATTCTGCAACCGGAGCCGCAACAGGGTAAAGATCCTGGAGTGGGATCATGATGGTTTCTGGCTCTATCAGAAGCGTCTTGAGAAGGGAACTTTCCCCTGGCCCAAAGAAGATAAAGTAAAGAAGATAACACTGAGCGGAGATGAGTTTTCCTGTCTTCTTGCCGGAACAAAACTTCGCCGCAGACTTGCGATGGATGAGGTGGTCCCGGGGCTGTCTGCGTAACACAATAGTCGGAATTGCAAGTCTATGGTATTACTGGATTTATGCTGTTTTTTACTGTATTATTTACCTATGGAAAATGTCATATGTCAACTGGAAGAACTGAAGACAAAATACAGTGAGCTTGAGCATAAAACCTCAGACCTTGAGGACAAGAACTCATATCTTGAGGAGAAAAACTCTGAGCTTGCGAAGCTTGTCGCGTATTATGAAGAGTGTTTCCGTCTGAGCAAGCATCGTCAGTTTGGCCAATCTAGCGAAAAGGCTGATTCTGATTCACGTCAGATACTTCTTGTCTTCGACGAGGCTGAAAATGAAGCTGAAGTAAAAATGCCTGAACCCTCTGTTGAAGAGATAACCTATACAAGACGCAGATGCACAGGCAGCAAAGAGGACAATTTTGAAACCCTCCCTGTAGAGAGTATAGTGCACTCCATACCTGAAGAGGAGCGCATATGCCCTGAATGCGGCGGTGCTATGCACATCATGGGACATGAGAAGAGGCGCGAGCTTGAAATAATTCCGGCACAGGTCAAGATAGTGGAGCATGAACGTGAAGTATACTCCTGCCGCCGCTGCGAACATGAGAACATAAAAGTTCCCGTCATAAAGGCACCTATGCCGGAAGCCCCGATAAAAGGCAGTGCTGCGTCGGCATCATCCATCGCCCACATCATGGTACAGAAATACATGAACGCGCTCCCTCTCTACCGTCAGGAGATGTCCTTCCTTAATGAGGGTTTCTTCCTCAGCCGCCAGACAATGGCCAACTGGCTCATCCGCGCATCTTCGGACTGGCTTGAGCCTTTATATGAACAGATGAGGCAGAGGATACTTCAGGAAGAAATACTCCATGCAGACGAGACGGTCGTACAGGTACTCAAAGAACCGGGCAGATCATCCCGCAGGGAATCATTCATGTGGCTCTACCGTACAGGAAGATATACTAAAACACCTGCAGTACTTTATGAATACCGGGAGACCAGGTCGAGCGCCCATCCCAAAATATTTCTTGAAGACTTCAAAGGATACCTCCATACAGACGGCTATTCGGGCTACAAGACACTGCAGAAAGACATTCGTCTCTGCGGATGCTGGGCCCATGCGAGAAGAAAATTCCACGAAGCAGTGGAGGCTGCCCCTCCTGAAGAAAAGACAAACAGTGTCTCTCAGAAAGGACTTGATTTCTGCAGCAGACTATTTGAACTGGAACGGGAATATGAACATCTCACTCCTGAAGAACGTCATAAAAAGCGAGCTGAACAAAGCAAGCCTGTCTCAGAGGCCTTCTTTACATGGGCTTCCTCTGTCTGTGCGCTGCCGAAATCTGCACTTGGCAAAGCCCTGCACTACGCATTGGAACAGAGGCCATACCTTGAGACCTTCTATCTTGACGGCAGACTTGAGCTCTCCAACAACAGAGCGGAACGCAGTATAAAACCCTTTGTCATAGGCAGAAAGAACTGGCTCTTCTGCTGTACTCCTAAAGGGGCAAAATCCAGTTCAATAATCTACTCCATAATTGAGACGGCAAAAGAAAACAGGCTCAGGCCCTTTGAATATCTCAAATACATATTTGAGGTCATGCCCAACATTTCCGAAGAAAACTATCATACGCTGCTGCCTTGGAGCAAAGATCTGCCTGACAGCTTACGTCTGAAACAAAACGATATTAACTCTGCACAGTAAACTTTCGAGGCTCAGTCCAACTGTTTGTCTTTAGTGCAAAAAAATAATATCCCGGATCTCTGGACGTTATCCAGGTCCGGGATATTTTACGCTTAC
>JAPCWD010000029.1 GCA_025943965.1 Synergistaceae bacterium DZ-S4 | reverse complement strand
TGCGAAACACGGCGAGATAGAGCCACCAGCGCAGAGGTTTAGAGCCAGTCGCGCGCTCTAATAGAGCCAACCTGCGCGCTGCATAGAGCCACCTTCCTAAAACTCCTGTAAGATGAAAATACTGCTGCATAGCAGAATTTATCTACAGGAGGTAGAAATATGACTGATTATTTAACAATAGTTAGGGCTGTATATGGCGGACTAAGTCAGCGCCAGGCAGCCACCACGTATCATGTTTCCAGAAATACTGTTTCACTGCTCATTCGGCATGCCAAGAACCAAGGATGGCTTACTGTTGAGGACCTCAGCAGAGCTGACGCCGCAGCTTTTTCCTCTGCTTTGCTGAAGCCCGTTGACTCTGTCAGGGACACAACGTTCAGGATGCCGGATTTCGAACATGTCCATGCAGAACTGGCCAAACCCCACGTAACGTTGAAATTGCTCTGGGAAGAGTACGTAGAAAGTTGCCGTATCGGCGAAGAGCGATTTTACATGGAGACTCAATTTCGGCGTTATTATCACAAATTTGCGAGGATCCATAAGGCAACTATCCGGCTGGAACACAAACCGGCCTTGTCAATGGAAGTTGACTGGGCCGGTACAAAAATAGCTTTTTTCGACCCTGAAAGCGGAAAGATGGCTGAAGCTTCTTTGTTTGTATCGGTCCTTCCCTGTAGTCAGCTAATTTATGCGGAACCTTTCCGGGACGAGAAGCTCCACTCATGGATAGCAGGACACGTTAATGCCTTTAAGTATTTTGAAGGTGTTCCGAAAACACTTATACCGGATAACCTTAAATCAAGCGTTAAACGCCCAAATTTCTATGAGCCGGAGTTAAATAAAACCTATCTGGAGATGTCCGGTCATTACGGAAGTGTTGTATTACCCGCCAGAGTCCGTAAGCCCAAGGATAAATCGTCAGTCGAAAACAGTGTGCTCATAGCATCAAGGAAGATCCTGGCCAAACTGCGCAACGTCCAGATCTTATCATTTGCAGATCTGCAAAGTCTTATCCGTTCTGCTCTGAAACAGGTGAATGAAGCTCCGTTGACCGGGAAAAGCGGAAGCCGTTGGTCCACTTATCTTGCCGAAGAAAAGGAATACATGCTCCCGCTTCCCGAATTCCCTTATGAAATGGCTCAATGGGGAAAGGCCAAAGTCCAGCCGAATTGCCACATTGCCTTCCAACGCAAGTTTTACTCTGTCCCGTTTGAGTATTTGGGAGAAGAGGCAGATGTGCGCGCAACTCAGTCTACTGTAGAAATATTCTATCATCATCAACGGATCGCGTCTCACAAAAGACTGTGGGGAAAAGCCGACTACTCAACCATACAGGAACATATGCCACCTGATAAACTTTTCTTTTCAGACTGGAACCGGTCCCGTTTCCTTTCATGGGCGGAGAAGACAGGGGATGCCGCCAGAAAGGTTGTTGAGGCGATTTTGGATCGTGCAGTCATTGAGCAGCAGGCTTATCGTTCCTGTTTCGGTCTCCTGAACCTGCAAAACAAATACGGACCCCAAAGGCTTGAACGTGCCTGCTGCCTTATTCTTACGAGGACTCTTTCCCCTACATACCAACAGATCAAAAATATCCTCGAGAAAAATATGGATGCTGCAGAACAACCAGGTACAAAGCGTAAAGAACATCCATCGGTTAAAAGGGGATTCCAGCGAGGAGCAACTTACTTCGGAGGCGATGCAAATGATTAGCCAGGAGACCCTTAACAAGCTTAAGCTAATGAAGCTTACAGGTATGGCGGAATCCCTTCACCAGCAAGAAACAGATCCCTCCTATCAGGAGATGAACTTCCAGGAGAGGATGGGGCTTCTGGTGGACTGGGAGTTCAGCAGACGCCAGCATACCCGGCTGCAGAGGCTTATTCATTCAGCCCAATTCCAGGACAGTACCGCCTGTGTGGAAAGCATTTGTTATGAGGATGACAGAAAGCTTGACCGCCAGCTCATCTTGGAACTGGCTTCCTGCAACTATATCCCACATGCCCGAAATATTATCATCATAGGTCCCACCGGAGCAGGAAAGTCTTATCTTGCTCAGGCGCTGGGACAATCCGCCTGCAGACGCCTTCTGCCCACTCGATACATACAATTGTCGGATTTGCTGGATGAACTAAAAATGGCAAGAGAAAAAAGCATGGAGACGTTCTATCGGGTGCGTAAGGCATTCACTAAGGTGCGTGTGCTGATAATCGACGAATGGCTATTGTTCCCCATCACCGAAGAAGATGCTCAGCTGCTGCTTTGGATCATTGACCGGCGTCACAGCCACCAGTCAACGATCATAGCATCCCAGTATGAACCTGCAGAATGGCTTGACCAGATACCCATACCAGTAGCTGCTGAGGCAATTACAGACAGACTTGCTGCTCAAGCGTACAAAATTATCATCAGAGGCAATACTTCCAAACGTTTAGTTGGTTAAATACAAAGAGCTGCCTTCTCCTTAACTCAGGTGGCTCTTTATATTTGTGTTTGCTTCGATGGCTCTCGGCCCCGCGCCGCCGGCTCTGATCTCCGTGCGCCAATGGCTCTCTGTACTGCGATCCGGTGGCTCTAAAAAAACGCGTTTCGCA
>JAPCWD010000028.1 GCA_025943965.1 Synergistaceae bacterium DZ-S4 | reverse complement strand
TATTAGCCCACTCCTTATCATTTTCGCTACCTCCTTGGTGATCTTCACAATCCCAATGGTAGCTATATGGTCGGGGTGGGTCAATTTCTTTCCGGCGATTAGGGTCAATTATAGTCCGGCGGTGACACATTGGTGATAAATTCTAAATATGATGCGTAAGGAAAAGTATTTTTCAGCCTCCGACCTTTTAAGGATGCTGCTCGGGTATGGAAGATATCACAGATTTGCAATTTCAGCATCCCAAAAAAGATATATTATTAGCATCTTTTAATTTGACTCTTACATAGTATAATTATCAGGCATAATTGACGGTCAATTTGTTATACAATGATATTATAATATCAAATAAGATTTTATTACTTTTGGAGGGCATCATGGATAACGAGCAGAAAAACCACTGTCAACCCGATCTGGAAAGAAGGCTTTATATGAACTATAACGAGGAGTATGAAGGCAATGAGATAGACATTGTCGATATACTTATGATCTTTTGGACAAAGAAGTTTCTGATCCTTGCGTTTGTTTTGCTTTTCTCACTGGCGGGTTTCGCTTACGTCAAAATGATGGAACCATATTATGAAAGCAGGACAACGCTGCTATTCATGCCTCCTGTTCCGGCTGAAATGAGCGCGGAGATGAGGAAAGATCCTGCTCAACCGCAAAGCAGTACCAGTTCCCTTTTACCTCCGGACATTTACCTGACACTGGCCACTGCAGACGACCTTTTGTATGACACTATCAATATCGTCTACGGCGCTGAAACATCCGGAGATATTTCTATTCCAACTCCAACTGGTCTGCGTGAAAAAATGGAAGTTGAACTCAACAAGTCATCTGAAAAAACAGGTGCAACATCTGAAAAATTAACGCTGTCCGTAAAAATCAAAGACAGTGTTCCTGAAAGAGCAGTCGAACTTCTAACTACATGGGGCAAACTTTTTATACAAAGAAATTCTGACCTGTTTACAGACAGAGCAGGAACTTCTTTCACATACATTAAAGACTCTATGCTCTCTGTAAAAAATGACCTCGATAAAACACAAAGTACATTGCTTGAATACCAAAAAAAGAATCCACTAAAAATACTTTCTTCGAAACTTGAGACTACAAGTGTAATATACGGTAAAGCAATGGAACAGTACAACGAAGAGATGTTAAAAATCGCTCCTTTGGAGTCAAGGATAAAAGCGACCAGAAAACTCCTCTCCCTTGAACCTGAGAAATTATCCCTTAGTAAGGGAATGAGCACTGAAGCTGTCTGGAATTTCCTCGCAAGAGAACTTACCCCCGAAGAACTAAAACAACTTAAAAACATGAACATCGATGACGAGATATTGAACGCACAAAACTCAACGTTAAAAGCAAAACTATATTCTGATGAACTTGAACTTGCAACGTTAAAAGCCTCTACTGCAGAATTAAGAAAACGCATTGATTCCTTGAGAAAAGACAGTGAAATGACAGAAGCAAGGATAGCTGAGATATCAAATCAGATCCACAAAATGGCAACAGAGAGGGACATATTAAGAAAATCATATCTTCTCCTTGCTGACGAATATCAGGTCTCTAAGGTTGCAAACGTAGAGGCTAACGACACTGTAAGGATAATCGAAAAACCCGTGCTCGCGACTGAGCCGGCTTCGCAGGGCAAGCTAAAGATATTGCTGCTTGCATCCCTGCTCGGTCTTTTCATGGGCGTGACTGTCGCATTTTTGGTCCATGCCGTTCAGAGCAAAAAAGAAAAAACAGCTGCCGAATAGAAGTATTTTCAGTTTATACATTAGCAACAGTAAAAAATTACCCTGATCTGCCAATTACCCCGCGTCTGTTGACAAGGTGTTGCAACGTGATAAAATTACCTGCGTGCGTTACGAGTGGGGCTGTAGCTCAGCGGGAGAGCACTTCCCTCGCACGGAAGGGGTCGGGCGTTCAAATCGCCTCAGCTCCACCATTCTAACCGCCGAATAAATGGACCTCCAAAGGGAGGTCCATTTTTTTTGTAAAGAAATGCGGGGAGAGGATCCGCCGAGGGCGTCGGTTGTTTAAAAAATGTTGGCAAGCAGTTGGCAAGCAGTCGGTAAAGACAGGTGGAAACTACATCCGCAGGGGAGTCAATTGGTAATCTATTGGGAATCAATTGCAAATCAATTGTTTGAACCAAGAACCCACACTTCGTCTTCCCGGTATGGGCCTCTCTTCGTCTTCCCGGTATGCCGCTGAGCCGGGATCCATAGGTTTTGGGTTTTATGTCCACCAAGATATCGGGATCCAGGTTTGGGTTTTAGTATCTGGATTCATTCGAGAAGCGAAGTTCAAAAACCTATGGACCCCGGCTCACGGCCAGAGAGCCAACGAGTTGCGAGTTGTGCGAATCGGCTGGTAGTTACACCAGGTGCACACCGGGGAGACGCGGGGATGGACCCCGGGCTCAACAGCATACCGGGATGACGAGGAGGAGGGGCAAAACAAGGCCAAACCTGGATCCCGGCATCTCAAAGCGCATTCGAAATGGTTCGAGCACTATGGTTAATTTAAAAAGTTTTCCTGACGAAAAACAGTGCTCTCCCGACAACATACCATCTGAGCAGTATAGTATATTCCTCCACGCTGGCTCTGGGCCATACTACTTTGTATACTCCGCCCCATATCATAGGAATAAGAATGCATGCAGAGAAGATGAAAATAGTCTGAAGAAGTTCGCCGGCGTATCCCATTTCGATAAAGAAAGTGAGCCTGAGGGCATAGCCCAAGTAGACAGCGAGCGCAAGTGAAATAAAGTCAAGGGAAAGCACATATCTCCCCCTTGACGCAGTTTTAAGATAAATAGACAAAAGAGCCTTGATGAGTCTGTTCTCTTTGTACAACATCACACAGATCTCCTATCTTTAGTTAGCTCTTTCTCTTTTAAAACCTGCCAATTCTTTTAGGCGTTTCACCTTCTCTGCTGTCTCGGGATCGGAAGAAGAAACACGCAGGAAGTGGCTGATAAAGGCAAATGTGAGACCTACAAAAAGCCCGAGTATTCCGGAAAGTGCGGCTATTTTGCCCCTTCCTCTCGGAAGCGGCTGGTCGGGAAGTGTCGGCGGGGATACAAGCTGTACGACCATAGGGGCGCTCTTTCTGTAAACAGCGCCCTCCTCATAGAGGGAAAGCAGTGACATGGTTTTTAAAAGCTGATCAATGTCTTTGCGAACGACACCGTTGGTGGGATCCTGCTTGAACTCTTCGATCTTTTCTATGTTCTTCTCTATCTCAGACTGTATATAGGCATCCTTTTGCCCGGAAATCGTCATACCCATTTCCTGCAATATTTCCAGTGAAGAATCATAAAGAGATTTTGCAACTGTCAATGCCTTTTCGGGATACCTGTCTTTAACTGTTACAGTTACTATTCCGCTTTTGGCATCAACATTCGGCTCAATATTGTCCGAAAGAGACTTGCGTGCCTGCACACGTGTCTTTGCTGTTCCATCCTCATTTTTAAGAAGGTCATTTTGGTCGATCACTGAGTCTAATACGGAATCACTAGTCAATATCCCTGAAATAAGGTTGCCTGAGACATAAATATTAAAGTCTCCTGTTTTAGGGCTGTTTTGAGTTATCGCTGCAATCTGCATCGAACTGGCATATTCGGGCTTCTTCATGAAAATCCCGTATCCGAGGCCGGCAATCAGGAAGATAAGAAAAAAAGACAATATAACTTTTTTGCCTTGGGCGATTATAAGAAGAATATCTAAAAGGGATATCTCCGTCTCATCTGTAAGCGTAAAATATCCCGGACCTGGATAACGTCCAGAGATCCGGGATATTATTTTTTTGCACTAAAGACAAACAGTTGGACTGAGCCTCGAAAGTTTACTGTGCAGAGTTAATATCGTTTTGTTTC
>JAPCWD010000027.1:1644-2904 GCA_025943965.1 Synergistaceae bacterium DZ-S4 | reverse complement strand
AATCCGAAGCTTCGGCGCTGTGCTTAGCCCCCCACATTTTTGGCGCAGGGACGCTCGACCAGTGAGCTGTTACGCACTCTTTCAAGGGTGGCTGCTTCTGAGCCAACCTCCTGGCTGTCTTTGCTTCCCCACATCCTTGTAACACTTAGCACAGGCTTTGGGACCTTAGCTGTCGGGCTGGGCTGTTTCCCTTTCGACCACGAATCTTCGCACCCGTAGTCTCACTCCCGTTTGTATTGTATGGGTATTCGGAGTTTGATTGAGCTCGGTAGGCACATCTGCCCCCTTACTCATTCAGTGCTCTACCCCCCATAAATAGACCAAACAAGGCTGCACCTCAATGCATTTCGGGGAGAACCAGCTATCACCATACTCGATTAGCTTTTCACTCCTATCCACACCTCATCCAGGCCTTTTTCAACAGGCTGTGGTTCGGTCCTCCAACCGGTGTTACCCGGTCTTCAACCTGGACATGGATAGATCGTATGGCTTCGGGTCTATAGCATGCGACTGACGCCCTGTTCAGACTCGGTTTCCCTGCGGATCCGAACCTTGTAGTTCTTATCCTCGCCACATACCATAACTCGACGGCTCATTTTCCAAGAGGCACGCCGTCACATCCTAAAATGCTCCGACTGCTTGTAGGCACGCGGTTTCAGGTCTGTTTCACTCCCCGCCAGGGGTGCTTTTCACCTTTCCCTCTCGGTACTGCTTCGCTATCGGTCGCCAGATGTATTTAGCCTTAGACCGTGGTCGGCCCTGATTCATACGGAATTGCACGTGCTCCGCACTACTTGGGTGTCCATTAAAGAAGTTGCTTCCATTTCGCTTACGGGGCTTTCACCCTCTGCGGCTCGTTTTCCCAACACGATTCAACTATGGATGCATTTTGTGACTCCTCCGAAGGACTGCAGTCCCTCGCTCATGGATCCCACTACCCCAAATGCACAACGCCTGCAGGCTTGACATGCATCAGGTTTAGGCTCTACCCCTTTCGCTCACCACTACTTGGGGCATCTCTTTCGATTTCTTTTCCTCCGGTTACTGAGATGTTTCACTTCACCGGGTCGCCGCCCTCATTAAGGGCGCATGGACTGCTCCATGCAGGTTTCCCCATTCAGATATCCGCGGATCTAAGGATGCTTGCTCCTCCCCGCGGCTTTTCGCAGCTGGCTGCGTCTTTCTTCGGCATCTGGCGCCAAGGCATTCCCCGCGTGCCCTTTGTACCTTAACCTCATAAATCCTTTATTGACCTTCTTC
>JAPCWD010000026.1 GCA_025943965.1 Synergistaceae bacterium DZ-S4 | reverse complement strand
ATAGGCTCATGCACTTTATCATTGTTCTGCCTCCGTGGTTTCTTTGGGATTCTTTTGTGTCGCAACTTAATGATATCCCAATAACGGAGGCTTTACTTTTTTATTTTCCTATCTTGGACACGTGTGACGTTTACCATAAAACCTTGGACGCGTACTGGACGTTCTTCTTTCGGCCCATCTTTCGGCGGTCTATTTAAATGAAAAAGAATTATTTTTTTTTGCGATTATGCTATAATACAAAAGTAACAAAACTCTTATCCAGAGTGGCTGAGGGACTGGCCCGATGAAGCCCGGCAACCTGCGAGAAACCGTAAGGTGCCAACACCTGCAAACCCGGAAGGGTTTGGATGATAAGGGGGAGACCGAAAACCGGCAAAATAGCCGGAAGCATGTCAGCATGCGGCCTTTCCTCGTGAAAGGCCGCTTTTTTTGTTGGCTTTCCTCCCCTAATTTTGAGTCAGGATCTGCACTGCTCGGGACTGAGTGACCCAAAAAACCGAAGGAGGAACAGCCATGAACAGCATCGATTATTCGTACCGCCCCGAAAGTTATTTCGGGCCAATGCTCGCAGACACCCGTACCATCAAGCGCATCAACGGTTCAGTCAGGAGAAGGCTCGTCAAAGAAAGCTCCGAAGACGACCTCACAGGCGTGCCCAAAGAACTGACCGGCGAAGTCCTCGACGAAGTCGGCATAAAGGCATGGGGAAGGATCCACCCCATGTTTATGGGCGGTGAATTCCTGCCCGGCTACATGCCCGGCGAGGTGGAGATCGCAAGGATATGCCTGAAATCCACCACTTACGACGTTGATTCCATAAGAGCAAGGATGGGAGCCGGCCGCATCCACTACCGCTTCAATGACGAGTACGACGGTGAGACCACCACAAGAAAGACATCCCGCACGTCCGTGCGCCCACTCACGCTTCAAGGCCTTGTGGATTTCATATTCACAGCCAAAGATTTTTTCGAAATGCTAGAAATGAACTTCCCGGAAGAACTTGAGGAACGGCTCGATTTTTTCACGGGAGAATCAGAATTCTATCCCGAATTCCATGATGCCCTGGTCGAAAAAACGATCGAAGACTTTTTCAGCAAAAACGATCGAATACTTTATTTCAAACGTTATGCGAAATATGAAGATTCATTGGAAAGCTCGCCCAACTCTGAACCTGGACCCATAAAGGAGGAAAATGACATGTTTTTTGATAAGGAACTGTTTGTTGAAGCCGGAAAAGATCCGCTCCTCATCAGGGCGGATCAGGACCTCGCCGCGCTGTGCGACAAGCTGGACGATCGCTTAAAAGCTTCCGGGATCATTTACCACCCCTTCCTGTACAGGCATGAACCGACATGGTACGAGAAGCAGATCTTTGTCAACGATGACGGGCTCCTCTTTTCACAGGGGCCGAAAAAATACAGGGCAGCGTGGGATCTGCTGTCCGACGCGCTCGGCAAGTGGACGACCTATGATTTTTTAAGGGGCCCGATCGAAGAAGAGGGCGTATTGCTGGACCCGTTGGGCAAGAGATACTACTTTACCGACCCGATCATATACAACAGGAGCATAGTTATTTCCGGGGGAAAAGACGGCCCGACCGCAACAGCCGAGCTCGAGTTCAATGTGATACTGGCCGGGAGCCATGAAAAGCCTGACATTGAGGAATTTGCCGTGTGCATAAACGATATGGCAGACATATCTCTGCTCCAGGGCGTACTTGACCATCTGGGAGCGAAAATACGCCTGACGCCGACAGAAGACCTGATCAGGCAAAGGGAGTACGAACATTTTAAAAGGCTTGAAGAGTACAGGAAAGAAAATGAGAAGATCACTAAGGCCTTTCTCAGCGTCATCGATGACGACCGTAAGCCGAAGGAGATATTCTACCTGTACAAAGACCTGCCGCGCCTTCCTTTCGGCTGCGGCCTGAAGAAGTTCATATGCGCCTGGCTCGACAATAGGAGCAATGGTAATGATTTCTCTGAGCTGGGATTTGAAAGATGGATGCTTGAAGGAAGGTCCGAAGAAATATGCAAGCGCATTTCAGAAGACTGGCCGGATCTAATCGGTCCGTTCAATACAATGCTGGCAAAACTCCTCAATAAGATCCGTCGGCCCGATGACCGGCCGCCATTCAACATACGGGACCCGAGATACAGGGAATACAACAAAAACAAGCCTGTCATTGAAAAGGAACTCGCATGGCTCTGCAATCCTTGCAGAAATACAGAAAAGGAAGAAAAAGACAAAAATTCAGATAGACTCCAACTCCGAAGGGCTTTGCCGGATAAAGGTTTAAACGAACGGTGGCTGTTAAGTACTATAAAGGACCATGGCTGGAAAGAAAAGGGATCACATGACGCTATCTTCGACATCATCGACAGTGGTGATGCTGCCTTAATGGAGTCCCTTATAAAGTTGGAAGGATCAAAAATACTATATTCGACACTTGAGTATGTAAAAAAAAATGGTAATGGCATCCCTGAAGCATATTTGAGCCTTTCACCTCTTCATGCCACAATAATAACTGGCAACCTGCAGATAACGGCAGAACTGATCAAAAATGGGGCTGATGTCAACAAAAAAATTGAAATGGACCCTGACGGTAACATCGGTTCAACCCCGTTGCACTTAGCCTGCACGTATTTTTCAGAAAAAATCATCTTCCTGCTTCTGGATAACGGAGCAATCTGCAACACCGCAAAAAATGACGGGAGAACTCCGCTTCATCTTGCTGCTCTCAAGGACAAAAACGGTACAGTTATACGACGCATGATAAATGCCGGTGCTGACGTAAATGCAAAAGATAAATACGGTTGGACTCCCCTATCTTGTGCTTCCAGAAATGGACATTTGGACGTTGTTATTGCGCTCATGGGTGCCGGCGCTGACTTAAATGCTAAAACTAATGACGGCTCGACTCTTCTGCATTTTGCTTCCTATAACGGACATACGGATATTGTGACCGCACTCATAAATATCGGCGCTGACATAAATGCTAAAGCTACTGATGGTGATACTCCTCTGCTTCTTGCTTCCTGGAATGGACATACGGATGTCGCGATAGCACTCATAAATGCGGGTGCTGACGTAAATGCTAAAACGAATGACGGTTATAAGCCTTTACATATTGCTTCCAAGGAAGGGCATACAGATTTTGCGAAAGCACTTATAAATGCCGGCGCTGACGTAAATGAAAAAGATGCATACAGTTGGACACCACTGCATACTGCTTCTTGGTACGGACATGCGGATGTTAAGACAGCACTCATAAATGCCGGTGCTGACGTAAATGCTAAAACGAATGACGGTGATACGCCGCTACTTATTGCCTGCAAACTAGGACATACTGATTTTGCAACAGCACTCATAAATGCCGGCGCTGACGTAAATGCAAAAAACGATAACGGCGATACGCCGCTGCATGAGACCTGTAGGAACAAGCATACGGATGTTGTGACCACACTTATAAATGCAAGTGCTGACTTAAATGTTAAAAATAATAACAGTGATACGCCGCTGAATATCGCTCTTAAATACGACATGACCAGCGTGGCAAAAATTCTGAGGGAAGCAGGCGCTGTCTCGTAAGGCAGTGGAAATAAAAACTGTTCCCTAGCAGGCTGACAGATTTTTTTGCCATCTGAACGGAATAATATATGTACATACTCATAAAGAGTTTCTGAAGGACTGCCCCGATGGAATATCGGTAACCTGCAAGAAAACGTACGTGCCAAAACCTGCAAACCTGTGAGGGTTTGAATAATAAGGGAAGGTCAATAACTTGGTGTATGCTACTCTTTAATTTAATTATATTATTGTTTTACTCTTGTTCCATAGAAAATAGTTTTTTATTAAAATACATAAATTTTTATTATAAAGGGGGTAGAAGTATGTTCACAGGAAAAACCTTGATCGACCAGCTTTACAGTGAACTATTACACGTTGAAGAAGAATGGTCAGTTAAGACAGAGAATGGTTTTCGTTGGTGGCCTTTTGATCACGCACAAACAATAGATGTTATTGGTGAGGCAAATGGGCCTGATGGGAAGAAGGGGTATTTCATATCTGTCCGTACTGAGCTTGTGAAAGTACCAAGGCTGGATGAAAGAATTTTGAATCTTATAAACAGAACTCTTATGCCCCATGCATCTTTGGCGGGGCCGGTTTATGACAGCAAACGCGGTATTTTAGAACTTTGCTCTCACGTCCTGGTTCATGAGGGGAACAGTAAGTGGATAGGATCCTTGCTCTGCCTTGCCGCAGAACTTCAAATTTATGAGACACAAACGCTCGCAAATACCCTTGAAGTTTTTAATATGGAAAAAGCTGTAAGCGGACATCCCCTAAAGGGTGTACGCAAGGAAACCCACAAAGCTTCTGCTTTGGTTCCGTCGATTATTACACAAATCGGGAAAGAACCGTCGAAATGGATCGGGCATGAATTCCAGGAAGTTGTGCAGGACCTGGAAAATTGGCCAGGGACTATCCTAGATTTTGTGTAAAGTCCTAACAGGTCCAAAATGAGGCGTTTGAAATATCGGTCCGGTGCTGGTTTTTAGCTCCGGGCCTTTTTAATTATACCCAATAACAGACAATAGGGCATAGCCATATTGTCAGGCTACGCATTCTATCTGACATTGAAAATCTTCTTCAGATCCTGCCCTCGAAAAATACCTCCAGCTGG
>JAPCWD010000025.1 GCA_025943965.1 Synergistaceae bacterium DZ-S4 | reverse complement strand
CCCGGAGGACGGTTCCCTCCGGGCACTTCTGACCTGTTCAGTAGATGCGGCGAGGGTGTTCAGTTTAGAGCGGTCAGAGTGTTCAATCTGAAACGGTCAAGGTGTTTATTTTGAGCGGAATATGCAGATAGATGCCTCATGTACCATATGGATATACGATTCAAGATGGAAAAGCGGTGATTGACCAGCTACAAGCAGAGCAGCTAAAGAAGCTATTCAAAGCATATCTTTCAGGTCTTTCCTTGAAGGATGCGGCTAAGAAAGCTGGGATTGTTAGATATCATGCCACTATTGCGAATATGCTCACAAATAAGCGATACCTTGGGGATGACTATTATCCCAAGATTATTGATGAGGATACTTTTGAAAAGGTAGAGGCTGAAAAGTTAAGACGGGCACAAATGCTCGGCAGAATTTGGGAGCATAAACCAAAGGAAAATAGTATTAAGAAATACCAGTTCGCCATGCCAACACCGGATGAGCTTTATGATGACCCATTTAAACAAGCAGAATATGTTTATAGCCTTATAGAAAGCGAGGCGATTGATAATGACGATGAGTAGGAATGTAACAGTTATACCAGCACGAGCTCGTGTGGGTAATAACCAAGAAACTGAAAGTAAAACCAAACTTCGAGTGGCGGCTTACTGTAGAGTTTCAACTGATAGTGAAGAACAAGCCTCCAGTTATGAGGTTCAGATTGAACATTACACTTCCTACATTAAAGGGAACCCTGAATGGGAGCTGGCAGGAATTTATGCGGACGACGGGATTTCAGGAACCAATACTAAAAAGCGCGAAGAGTTTAACCGGATGATTGAAGCATGCATGGAAGGTAAAATTGACATGATCATTACCAAGTCCATTAGCCGTTTTGCCAGAAACACGCTGGATTGTTTGAAATACATCCGGCAGCTAAAGGATAAAAATATCCCTGTTTTCTTTGAGAAAGAGAACATCAATACTATGGATTCCAAGGGTGAAATCATGCTGACAATCATGGCTTCACTGGCCCAACAAGAAAGCCAGTCCTTAAGCCAAAACGTAAAGCTAGGCATTCAGTACCGCTTCCAACAAGGTGAAATTCAAGTCAACCACAACCGGTTTTTAGGATACACCAAAGACGAAAATAAAAGGCTTGTTATTGTTCCTGAAGAAGCCGAAGTGGTAAAGCGAATCTATCGAGAATACCTTGAAGGAGCAAGTCTCCTACAAATAGCAAGAGGCCTAGAAGCGGATGGTATTCTCACTGCAGCTAAAAAGCCTAAGTGGAGACCCGAGACGCTTAAGAAAATACTGCAGAATGAAAAGTATATAGGAGATGCCTTGCTTCAAAAGACTTACACCGTTGATTTTCTTTCCAAAAAGCGAGTAGTCAATAATGGAATCGTACCTCAGTACTATGTTGAGAACAGTCATGAACCTATCATCCCGCGTGGAATTTTCATGCAGGTGCAGGAAGAACTGGTAAGGCGGGCTAACCTTTATACTGGAAAGAATGGTAAGAAGCGAGTTTATAGCAGCAAGTACGCTCTGTCCAGTATTGTCTACTGCTCAGAATGTGGTGAAATATATAGAAGAGTCCACTGGAACAATCGAGGCTGCAGGTCTATTGTCTGGCGATGCGTCAGCCGCCTAGAGGAAAAAGGGTCTGATTGCACATCCCCTACAGTTAATGAGGAAGTGCTACAGGCAGCAGTTGTAAAAGCCATCAATGAGTTGCTGGCCAGTAAGGATACCTTTCTCTCCACTTTACAGGCCAATATCGAGACAGTTTTAAATGAAGAACACGACAAAATTACCAATGATATTGACGTCAAGCTGGAAGAACTGCAAAACGAACTTTTGCGGCTTGCCAATTCCAAAACAGATTATGAGGAAGTGGCGGAAGAGATATACCGTTTGCGGGAGCAGAAGCAAAATGCACTGGTTGAGAATGCAGATCGAGAAGGGAAAAGGCAACGAATCGCTGAAATGAGTGATTTCTTGAATGAGCAATCCTGCGAGTTAGAGGAGTATGATGAGCAATTAGTAAGGCGGCTTATAGAAAAAGTTACGGTATTTCATGATAAGTTCGCCGTTGAATTCAAATCAGGAGTCGAGATTGATGTAGAAGGGTAATCTTTAGAAAGAGAACAGAAGAATTATATTGGATTTTTAAAGATAATATGATATAATAAAACGACTTGGAGGTGGAAGAATGTAAAACTTTTCTTGCTAATTATATGATGCATAATAAGATATTTAAAGAAACGGCTATAGAACCGTTTGTTTTGTTATGCAAATTGCAAGAAAGTTAAGTATTCTACACTCAATAATACATTACAGTAACCTTATGTTATGTATAACAAAAGGTAATAATAGTGTTTGTTTTTGAGCCGTAAGAATTTACTTTCTTGCGGCTTTTAATATTTGTAAAAGAAAGGAAGATAAACGTGATAGACAATGATACTATGTCATTCATGACAAAATCCTTGCAGAGTTGGATAACATTATAGAGTAATTAATGCCGAAAACCGACTTTGCTTATAAAATTTTTATAATGTAAAGGAGGAAGAAATATATGTCCTTAATAAATGTTTCAAATCTAACTTTTTCATATGAAGGAAGTTATGACAATATTTTTGAAAATGTAAGTTTTCAGATAGATACAGATTGGAAACTCGGTTTTATTGGAAGAAACGGACGCGGTAAAACTACTTTCTTAAATTTACTGCTTGGCAAATATGCGTATTCCGGCAATATAAGTTCTACAGTTAAGTTTGAGTATTTTCCTTATGATGTGGAAGATAAGAGTCTATATACAATTGAAGTAATGAAGAGTATTTGTACGGAATGTATGGATTGGGAGATTTTTCGTGAAATATCATTGCTTGATGTTCAAGAAGATGCTTTATATCGTCCGTTTAATACATTGTCAAATGGTGAGCAAACAAAGGTCCTTCTTGCAGCTTTATTCCTTACAGCGAGTTGTTTCCTGCTTATTGATGAACCTACAAACCATCTTGACATCGATGCACGTAATGTAGTGCAAAACTATTTGAAACGCAAGAAGGGGTTTATTTTGGTATCTCATGATAGAAGCTTACTTGATCAATGTGTTGACCATATACTATCTATCAATAAAACGAATATCGAAATCCAAAAGGGAAATTTTACTTCTTGGTGGGAGAACAAAACGTTACAAGATAATTTTGAACTGGCAGAAAACAAGAAACTCCTTAAAGAAATAGGAAGGTTGTCTTATGCAGCAAAACGTAGTTCAAACTGGTCAAATAAAGTAGAAAAAAGTAAATATGGAACAACAAATTCTGGTTCAAAACTGGATAAGGGTTATGTTGGACATAAGGCTGCAAAAGCGATGAAACGTGCCAAAAATATTGAGTCAAGACATCAGGAAGCCGTTTTACAAAAATCAGAACTGCTCCACAACATTGAACAATATGATGACTTAAAAATTTCACCACTTGAATTTCACAAAGAGTGCTTAATAGAAGCGAATGATTTATCATTGTCTTATGGAGATAAAGAAGTATGCAGTAATCTTAATTTCAGAGTCAATATTGGTGATAGAGTTGCCATTATCGGAAAAAATGGGAGTGGTAAGTCTAGTATCCTAAAATTGATTAATGGAGATGATATTAAATTTACCGGAAATTTTATGCTAGCAAGTGGACTAAAAATTTCTTATATTTCGCAAGATACTTCATATTTAAAAGGTAATCTATCTGAATTTGCCTATAATAATAAGATCGATGAAACTCTATTTAAAACGATTCTTCGTAAACTGGATTTTAATAGAGAGCAGTTTGATAAGAACATGGTGGATTTTAGTGCTGGTCAGAAAAAGAAAGTACTAATTGCTAAAAGCCTTTGTGAAAGTGCACATTTGTATATATGGGATGAGCCATTGAACTATATTGATATTTTTTCACGTATCCAAATTGAAAAAATGATTTTGGAATATTGTCCTACACTATTGTTTGTGGAGCATGATGATGCTTTTTGCAATAATATTTGTACGAAAAATATTAATTTAGGTTTGTAGAGATTTTGAGTTGCCACAATAACTAAAAGATATTTACATGAAAGGGTGAAGAAATGTTAAAACAAAAAGAATTAATTGCAAACGTTAAGAATCTTACTGAGTCAGATGAACGAATTACAGCTTGTATGATGTATGGATCGTTTACCAAAGGAGAAGGTGACCAATACTCTGATATAGAGTTCTATATATTTTTGAAAGATAGTATAACCTCGAACTTTGATTCATCCAACTGGTTGTTTGACGTAGCTCCGTACTTGATGCTTTATAAAAATGAGTACGGAACAGAGGTAGTTATTTTTGATAATCTTATACGTGGGGAATTTCATTTCCTTTCTGAAAAAGATATGAACATAATCCCCTCGTTTAAAGATTCAGGTTATATTCCTGATACGAAGGCTATGCTTATTTACGATGAAACAGGGCAATTAGAAAATTATTTATCAGAGATAAGTGGTGCAAGACCAAATAGACTTACTGAAGAAAATGCTAATTTTTTGTTGTGTAATTTCTCTAATCTATGGTTGATGGGAATCAACGTTCTAAAAAGAGGAGAATATGCTCGTTCATTAGAACTCTTATCACAACTTCAAAAAAATACACTACAACTTATACGTATGGCAGAAAAAAATGCTGATAATTGGCTAAACATGAGTAAAAACCTTGAAAAAGAAATTAGCCTTGAAAATTATAAAAAATTTGCAAAGACCACTGCTCGATTAGATAAGGTAGAATTATTTGAAGCCTATAAAAATTCTTTGCTATTAGTTATGGATTTGCAAAGTCACCTTATTGAACAATACAACTTAAAAGTTACACATGACATTTTAGAAAGATTGTTGAATTACATTAGTGAATAGGAGAGTAACGTTATTTACAGTATTGGGTACTGAAAATTAACAGCATACCTCAGTTTTTCAAAAAACAGCGAAGCCTATGGATATGTTTCCGTCTACCGATAGTGTAAAAAACGCAGTAGATATGTTTCCGAGAACGGACATAATCAAATGACATTCATTCTATCCTCTCAAGCCACGTTGAAACAGTGGTCACGATGTCAAGATCATCTGTCATTTAGCTGCTGATCAAATAACACGAAGTCTGACCTGCAGCAGGGTCTGACTTATTGGCAGTAATCCGCCACCCTTAAGTTATGGCACATCTTGGGCAGTTAAAAACTAGGTTAATAGACTATATTTGTTTACTTAGTTTAAATATTAAATTTTATTGGTCAAACATCAGTCAAAAAGGGGCGTGAGATGCTGTGACAAAAATGCCAGTTGTCTTTGCAGGACACGGGTCACCGATGAATGCCATTGAAGACAACCTCTATTCAAGGACCTGGAGAATAATGGCTGAACTAATGCCAAGACCGGAGGTCATATTGTCCATTTCAGCCCATTGGTATACAAAAGGCACAAAAATCATGAACGAGAAAAACCCAAAAACTATTTATGACATGTATGGTTTTCCCAGGGAATTATATGAAATCGTATACAATACGCCGGGTTCACCCGAGACGGCTGAAGCATCAAAGGCACTGATCTCAAGAGAAACGAGCTACAATAATTCATGGGGCATTGACCACGGCACCTGGTCAGTATTGGTTCACATGTATCCTGAAAGGGACATTCCTGTATTTCAGATAAGCATAGATGCCGATGCTCCTCCTGAAACACATTACACGATAGGCCGGGAGTTAAGATCTTTAAGGGAGCAGGGAGTTCTTATATTCGGCACCGGGAATATAGTTCATAACTTAAGACTTGCTGAATGGGACAAAGTCGGAGAAGGTTTTGACTGGGCATACGAATTTGACGGGTTTGTTTATGAAAACATCATGAAAAAGGATCATGAGAAGATTTTGAAATACGAGGATCAGGGCAATCTTGCAAAGCTGGCGGTGCCGATCCCGGACCATTTTTATCCTCTTTTATATGCGCTGGGAGCATCGGATGAAGATGACAAGGTCAGCGTTTATAATAAAGCTTGCGAGCTTGGTTCAATTTCAATGACTGCTTATCTTTGGGAATGACAGTTCAATTAAATGATCATTTAGGAGGATAGTCCGGTGGAACGAAAAATCAAGAAACAGGTCAACGGGTTTAGGACACAGGACGGTGCCGGGGTGGACCTCGTCAGAGTACTGTCACGCAGGACCTCGGAGGAATACGATCCGATCCTGCTGCTGGATTCGTTCGACAGTACCGACCCCGCACAATATAAGGCTGGATTCCCCATGCATCCGCACAGGGGGATAGAGACCATTACCTATGTTTATCATGGGCAGATAACCCACAGGGACAGTCTGGGAAACGAAGATACCATCGCCGACGGAGAGATCCAGTGGATGACGGCGGGGTCGGGCATCTTGCACGAAGAGAGGCTGCCTGCATCAGAAAGGCTGCTTGGCGTACAGCTGTGGCTGAATATGCCGGCGAAAGACAAGATGGCCGATCCCGCTTACAACAGTATCAAAAATTCTCAGATTGAAGAAATTATGCTGGAGAATGGAAAACTGAGGCTTCTTGCGGGCAGGTACGGGGACAGAAAAGGTTATTCAAGCAAATATCTCCCGCTGGACTTTTATGATGTACACCTCGACCCAGGTGCATCTGTTCTAATAAATACAGAAAAAGAGCACTCCGCCATGATCTTCACACTTTCAGGAGACGCCTATATCGGCGGAGAGCATGTCAAGGAAAAAACAGCGGTAAAGCTTACTCCGGGGGATCACGTCGAGATAAAGGCGGCCGATACAAATATGCAGGTGTTGTTTATTAGTTCCCTGAAGCTGGGTGAGACCATCGCCTGGGGAGGGCCGATAGTCATGAACACCGAGGAAGAACTGGAGGCTGCATTTGAGGATTTAAAAAACGGAACGTTCTTACAGAAGGGAATATCCTACAAGCATTGATGCACGCAAAGGCTTGAATAGATTTACAAAGTTAAATATGATCGGAAACATTGAATTTAATCTATTTTACATAATCCGCAAAATATTGTATAAAAGGCTGTAATTTTTTTCAAATGTGTACAACGCGGCATTCCTGCAAGCAAGTATCCCCTGCGGACCAAGAGTTCTCCGACAAACTGCTGCCCCTGGCCCGAATAAGGCAATAACTGCTCTATGAGCGTTTTACAGGACGGCCGACCGGCACTATTGAGACATTTACGGCAAAGACTGATGTTATTGCGGGGGCTTTTATATGGACCTGGAGAAAGTTTATGCAGATTCTATCAGCAATGCCCAATGCGCCTTCGCCTACCATGAAGGCGTATTCGATGATGCCGGGGAAATGGTCGATTACATCTTCCTCGACGTCAATAAGGCTTTTGAGGAAATCACGGGACTGAAAAAAGAAGACGTCATAGGCAAAAGATTCGTCAGAGACATCATCAGAGATGAAGAGCACGGCGTCCAATGGGTAAAGATATATGAAAGGACAGTAAAAGAAAAGGTCCCGATAGAGTTTGAAGAATATTCAAAAGAAAACAGGAAGTATTTTTCAGTCAAGGCCTTCTCGCCTGAAAATGATCGTTTTGTCTCTCTGATTATGGACAGGACGATCGAAAAAAAACTGCAGGAGATAGTACAGTATTTTATTGATAGTATCGGAGATAATGTCGACTATGAATGCATCGCCAAATTCGCATGCGATATTTCCGGTGCCGACTACGCTGTCTTTAACCTCTTTGATAAAAATGGACTTGACTTTACTACCGTCGCCGTCCAGGGTGTCAATGAAAGATTCAAAAAATTGTCCAAATTCCTGGGGTTTGAAATCGTGGGCAAAAAGTGGCCGTATGATCCTACAAAGGAAGAAAAAACCAAAGGACAGGAAATAACCATTTTTAATGCTTTGCACGATCTTACCGGAACTAAAATACCCAAAGAGATCACGCTTAGGCTTGAAAAAGTATTCAAAATAGGGATCGTGGCAGTTGCAAAAATAAGAAAAGACGGTAAGGATCTGGGAGATTTCACTCTTATATTCAAGAAAAACAACCGCTTTAAAAATGAGGAGTTATTTTTGCTCTATCTTTCCCAGCTGGGTCTTTTTCTCGAAAAAAACAGACTTGCCTCAGAATTGAACGAAAGCCAAAAAATGTTTTACACACTGGCAGAGTACGCCCCTGTGGGCTTTCTCTCCTGCAACACAAAAGGCACTATAACATATGCGAACAAACGCCTCATAGAACTGATGGGGTCCTCTTCTTACGATACGACTAAAAAGATCAATCTCCTCGAGTTTACAAATTTGACTGAGTGCGGTTTTTCACAAAAACTTAAAGAATGTATGCAAAATGAAAAAAATATTGAATATGAATTCGCATATAAGAGTCTTTGGGGAAAATTTAACTGGCTCAGGTCGTACTTCACTCCTATAAAGGAAAATAATACGGTCATTGGCGCAAACATTGTCATTGATGACATTACAGATAATAAAACCTTCGAATATGACCTTAAAGAAAAGGTCTTCAGAGACCCCCTTACAAGAGCGTATAACCGACATGCTTTGGAGAACAAACTGCCGAGTAGGCTGAGCGAAGTGAAATTAAAAGGAACGATAAGCTGCATTGCAATAGTAGACATAGATAATTTCAAGGAGATAAACGATAACTTCGGACATAAGGCGGGGGACGCTGTCCTCAAATACCTTGCCACGAGGGTCAAGAAGGAACTTCGTGAAGATGACCTCTTTATTCGAACAGGGGGAGACGAATTTCTTATTTATCTCCACGATATAAGAGAGGAGAAAAATGCCTCTAATTTTATCAAGAGGATATTTGACAAGATCACCGGCAGTTACAGGTTAATGGACGAAAACGACGAACCATACAAAATATATGTCAGCTGCAGCATCGGCGCATCATTCTTCCCAAAGGACGGCAGCAGCGTAGAGACTCTCATGGCAAAGGCAGACAAGGCGCTGTACAAAGTAAAGAACAGCGGAAAGTCAAATTACCAGATCGAACTGTCGGATTGATCAATCATGATCCGGAACCCGCAGCAACACTCCTTCGACAAAAGTGTTTAAGAACTATCATTTCAAGTTCAAACTTGATCGCATATAACTTAATATTCCATAAATATCACACTACTTTTCTGTCATTTTCCCTTAATAGAGGAGGAACAATAAATGAATATAATGCGAAACGCGTTTTTTTAGAGCCACCGGATCGCAGTACAGAGAGCCATTGGCGCACGGAGATCAGAGCCGGCGGCGCGGGGCCGAGAGCCATCGAAGCAAACACAAATATAAAGAGCCACCTGAGT
>JAPCWD010000024.1 GCA_025943965.1 Synergistaceae bacterium DZ-S4 | reverse complement strand
GGTCAAGAGGAAAATAACAAGTAAACCATGAAGTACAACCTGGTTTTAAATGTGTCCAATAACGATTAACAAAGCCTTGCTATTACAGGAGGGCATTTTGAAATTTGAGCTATCTTGGACAGCAGTGGGTAAACGTCTAAAACCGTCAATATATTCATAGCAAACCTTTAAAGGAGATGTTGCTATGAACGACACGTGTTGTTGCACAAAGAACCAAGCGCTTTTAACGACAGAAGAGGCCGCCTTATATCTCGGTGTGCCCGTCAGCTATCTTATTTGCGCCCGATCCCCGAAGTGTCCGGGTTGCCTCGTTCCGCCCCCCAAATTCGTAAGGCTTCGTGCGGAGAAAAAGGGTGCGAAATGGGTACGGTATCCCAGGATAGAGCTAGACAGATGGCTTACCTCGCTCCCGCTACGAGAAAAAACGGAGATAGCGAAAACGGATAACGGGATTAATAAAGTTCTGTCGGACGTTAAACAGAAAAACTGTGTTTTGATCATGGCCATTTTAAAAGGCGTGGATCAGGATAAAATCGATTCCACTATCCTTAAGAGTCTTGCGGCGGAAAGTGCAGAAAACAAACAGAACAAATAACGAAACCGACAAAAGGAGGAGGAGGGGGTTTAGCAGCACCCACCCTCCTTCTCCTATCAGTATCATTCTTCAAAATATGATATGAATCATTCCTATAACTTAAATTTATACTGCCACGCAGACATCGTTTTCTTCTTCGTCAATGACAGATTCGTCATCCAAGGACCAATCTTCGTCATCGATATAATTTTCGGGAGAAGGATCAACGGCAGCCGGTATTTCCATGTAAGAACCGGATTTTTCTATAGGAAATAAAAGCCTTTCAAATTCATTCTCATTGCCCGAAAGGCCAACCTTAAGGGCAATATCCATGATCACTTTTCTTGATTCTTCACAATCCGGGATACACCCAAAGACAGGTGCTTTACGTTTGTAATTTTTAAAATCCTTTAGTCCAAGCAACTCAGCAACTGCTTTATAGGATCTTCCGCCGAAATACTTTTTCTTATCCATTCTGGCGATCACCCTTAAAACCATCATCTCCGTCACCCTTGATAATCCATTAGTTTTGGGCACGTTGACATTTTTTTGGGCACAAACAGAATAGAAAAGAAGACTTTCCGGTTTAACAACTTCACCAAACTCTTTCTTCCTATATTTAATAATAGAGCGCTGTTTCAACACATCAGACACTGTCGCGGGAGGGAATGAAGAAAGACCGTCTGCAGAATATAAGCGTTTTCCGTCGGGTGCCAGGGACGCCTTTTGTTTGGTGATCAGGGATACAAGATCTGAAGCCCTACCATCAAGGATCTCGCGCATGCTTGACAGTCGTTTTTTCTGAATATCGAGTAAAGTGCCGCTCGACGCTATCTCTCTTATTTTATTATAGTCATCCACCTGCATGCCGGAAGCTGCTTTGCATTGCTGGACCCTTTCCCAGGTCAGCCAGTTTACCCTTGTTTTATACGATCCAACTTCATTACCGACATGCTTTATTTCAAGCCAGTTTCCACATCCCATTTTATGCCGGGCTTTTATCATCAGATGAATTGGATACGAGCTTTCAAGGCGCTTTAACAGCGCCGGCTCAAGGAGCTCTTCAATTGAAGGAGGGACAACGAGTCCGTTGTCGTCTGTTTTGATTTCAAAACCTTCCGGAAGGGGCACCTCAGCGATGAAGCCGTCTGTCGTCGCACAGACAACTGAACACCCTTCAGCATTGCCTAAAACATCTATTGCAGCAGAGAGGGCAGCGCGAACCAAGCCGGTGCAGCTCGAGGCATAATACACGCATGAGATCGGGGAAGGGCCCAAAGTACGAGATTCATTCCGCGTGATGTCATATATTTTCCGTTCCTTGATCCCCTGCGCCATCTTGCCGTAAAGCGTGTTGCTGACCTCTTTCCACATGCGCTCCTCAAGCGTTCCCTTAACCGATTTTTTCCTCTCTTCTGTCAGTTTCTTGAACACGCCGGCTAAAGTAAACGCGTTTTTATTACTGGTAAATCCTGTGTATGCGGTGATTGTCACAGATACTTTCCCGGTCGATAGGGCGTACAGCAACTCGGGCATCGTACAGTATGTATAACCTTTAAGCGGATAAATCAGGCCTGCATCGGTATGGCAAGGAATGGACGGGAATAATGTGTCCGGATCCCACTTGAAGTCCAGGCTGAAATAGTAGTGCGAGACGTCAGAAATGTCGCATAAGTCCATATTAAGATACTTTAATAATTCATCCACGGTCCGCAGTTCTATTTCATCATAGCCCACAGACACAGCGTTGAAGTCGATATCCCCGCACGCTGCGAGCGCTGTTGGGTAAGCACCCGAAAAGTCCAAGTCCAGGAAGACCTTGCCGGGAGCGGCCTTACGTTCGCCGCAAATGAAAGATATGTTCAATCCTCCGTAGTACGAGTCGCTGCACAAGGTTTTATTCCATGAATATTTATCGGTATATTTATAACTTTTGCGACTATGCCCCCTGGAATCTGTATAGCTTGTTATTTCCTTGCCCATCAAGCGCAGCAACGGTTCGTTTTCGATGATCTTTAATATTGGCGTTTTAGGGATATTGTTCATATCCCGGATCATCGAATCAAAACACTTTACGGAGAGATCCCCCAGCGTAACAGGAAGGCACGGCGTGCCTGTCATCAAATATACCTTATGGAGAAATAGAGCCTCGTATTCAAGTGTCGCGCGAATGTCGCACAAGGCATAATGAATGAAAAGATCTCTGTCGCTCCGTAGTAAAGCTTCCATATTACTTATCCGGTCACCTATTGATACCTTTTTCATAAGTGTCATCGCGGAAAGCTTCTCAAGACTGCGGAATCCCGCCGGAGCGTGTAAATATGTGTCGCTGCTGCGGAACAGAACTTTGACATAATGGTGGCCTTTCAGAGGGACGGACTTTATTTCCTTGCTCCGCAAACAAACAGGAACCTTATGAACCTCCTTGAACAATGAAGAGACATCCTTGCGATCTTTAAAAAGGCTCCACTCCATGGCTCCATAGTGTGTGAGCTGAAGCACGTTGGCTCCCTTTGCCTGCGTGCGCCCCAACCCAGCGAGCCCGATGGCATTTGAAATAATGTCTCTCAAACGAAGCCTCTTGCCGT
Source organism: Synergistaceae bacterium DZ-S4 (assembly GCA_025943965.1). Taxonomy (NCBI): domain Bacteria; kingdom Thermotogati; phylum Synergistota; class Synergistia; order Synergistales; family Synergistaceae; genus Caenicola; species Caenicola nitritireducens. Next base: position 6,467 of record JAPCWD010000024.1, on the reverse strand, counting down.
TCTCGGGAAATACAATACACTCGCGATACGTCCCTTTCTTGATATTCAACGCTCCGATTTGGTAGCTCAAGACTTTATTCCGCAGATTTCCCATATCATCGGTATAAGACTGTGTCTCTGCGTCCAGAGAATAGACGATATCGTAACTGTTCCAGGCTTCAGGTATGCCGCCGAGCGCTCCGGTGATATCGACTGGGTTGTCAATAACACCATTATTGGTAAAAAACGGATGTTCTGGATCGACTATGCTTTTAATGGCTCTTTCGTTGTTTTTAACTTTTGACATGATGATTCGCCTCCGAAGGTTTTTATTTGATTCCTTCAGAATCTATTTGGCGAAATAGTGTTATTCAACGAAACGGAGAAACGTGTATATATACAGAGCATTTGACGAACACACAAAACAATCATTTAAGGAAAAGACCCCCGGACAAAGCGGCCAAGCGGGCATACAGATGCAGAAGGTGGCGGTTGGATGGCTCCCTTCCCTTTTAAGGCGGTTTGTACACCTTTCTTCAGTACGGTTTGTTGGGATTTAAAGGAAGCTTGGTATCACAGGGTTTTAGAGTTCCTTTGTCTCTTTGAAAGCATCTGTTAACCCCGGTTTTTTACCGTTTATTTTGGCGGTTTTTGAGTTTTTACGCCAAAATTAAGCCGTCAGCCGGGCGGTTATTCCTATCCTGTGAAGATGTAAACTGAAGTCGGAATAGAGAAGAAGTGGGATGAAATAAACAGGAAACTTGTGATAGACTCTCCCTGCCGTTTCCGGAAAATTTTATTAAGGACTGGGAGTTATGAAAATAGTCTATGAAGTGCGGTTATATGATACGCCGCTGTTGGAGTTAATCCTTGAGGAAAAAAAAAAAAAGGCAAGGGGTTTGGTCTTGCGGTCGTTATTCCGTCTGTGGTGGGTGATCAGAAGTATTTACTGCCCCTTGACCTGCAGCTGTCAGGTGTTGGTATATTAGCCTGACTTTAAGGCCGTATGATACCTAGGCACCGTGCATTTGTTGGTGAAATACTTAAGACCCTCGGTCTTTCTATCGGAGAAACAAGAGGTATTATTGACGCATCCTAGGATTGTCCATTAAGGACAGCTTCGGGGTCGTTCCCTCCGGAATATTTTCTTCTTAAGGTAAGAGTACCCTTAAATACATAGTCAGAATCTTATCGATATGAAAAGCCCGCGCATACTGCATAAGCCGAGGAATATTTCTGCCCCTTCTTTCAACATACCGCTTCAGCGCATCGTCGAAAGTCTGAGCTTCGATCCCGTTCCTGCTGCGAATGATATCGCACACAGTTCTTTCCGGGTTATATACCCTTACAGTATGTCCAAACATCGTTTCGCTTTCCATAATTCCAAGTTCATATAATTCTTTTTTAACTGTATATACCTTAATATCAAAATTAGCTGTAAATCTCGAGGGATTGTAACCGGTAGGCACCGTAACAGTATGTTTAAGCGGTACTCTGTCTGTCATATTATGCATATCCAGTGCAGAATCGTGAGAAAAAACGATCAACGGACTCCGAAGGGACAGAACATATTTCTCATCGAACCACGCATCCGGGTGAAGGTAAATTCCGTGAGCGACACGTTCGTAGCCGTTTTTTTTAATGAAGCGCAGAAACACAGGCTTCGTGACGCCGTTGGCCACGGCGTCCTTTGTAGTCAGAATGCCTTTTTTATCTTGTGTGAGCTCGTTGAGTAACGTATCGTATTTCATACACATCGTTCCTTTCGTGCTGATATTGTACATGAAATTAGTACAGAAGTAAAGTATTATTTTTTTTTCAGATATTCAGGATTCAAACTGTGAGATATGATATCCATAAGAGACCGTCACTGTATAGGAAACAGAATTCCTGTACATTATTGGAATTTTTGCAATCGCTATATTTTACAGCATGACAAAAAGTAATTCATACATGCCCAACGCTGTGAAGAACAGCGTCGCCGGTTCCGATTTTTCCTGATATAGGACATACGCAAAGCGGAGCGCGAATCGGACTTTTGCATGCCCCCACCTGAAGCCGGTTCGTTAGTGTTCCGGATGGGTGAGGGTGATTGACTACAGCATCACCCTCATATAGTCGATAAGGATCTTGTCGATATGGAACTCTTTCGCATAGTCAATGAGTTTATTGACGTTTTTATCTTTTCTCCGCACGTACCTTTTAAGCGCGTCCTCGAAGGTCTGGAATTCGATCCCGTTTCGGCTTCTGACGATATCGACGACTGTCCTCTCAGGGTCGTAGACCCTTACTTTATTCCCGTACATCGTTTCGCATTCGGTAAGCCCGAGACCGTACAGCTCCTTTTTGACGGTATATACCTTGATGTCGTCAGCCGCCAGTTTTGTGGGGTTATAACCGGTCGGTACCGTAACGGCGTACTTAAGCGGTTCACGATCTGTCATATTGTGAAGATAGAGCGCAGTCCCATGGGAGAACACTGCCCTTTCGCTCCGGCGGGAGATCACATAGAAGTCGTCCGGCCAGTCATCGGGGTTCTGATAGATCCCGTGGGCGACGCGCTCATAGCCGTTCTTTTCGACAAAGCGCTGAAACGCCGGTTTCGTAACGCCAAGGGCTACAGCATCCTTTGTGGTCAGAACACCGTTATTTTCCTCTGTAAGTTTATTAAGCAGTTCATCGTATTTCATATTTATCATTCCTTTTGTGCTATTATTATAATTTATATTAGCATATAAGTAAAAGTGTTTGGCTGTACTGAGCCGAAGCTGTGGGCAAAGCTCTCTATAGCCCCAAAGACATATATTTTTTTAAATAAATATTAAAAACTGCTTGACTATTTATAATATTTATAGTATGCTATAGTATTGCTTAAACAATAAGCATAAATATTATCGGTCTTGCATAATGTCCGGTGCTTCCCAGCCGAAAATGGGGGATCTCCAAAGGCCGACCGCGCAGCCTTAACAGGCGTGGAAATCAGTAAACGGTGCTCCGCTGCCGTACAGCAAATGCGGACTTTAATTTATTCGCAGGAGAATTATTTCTCTCCTGCGGAATTAAAAAAATCAGACAGGAAGGAATTTGTTAGGCATGGGCTAAATAGTTGCCTTCGAAATCATAGAGAGAGAATTACGGACACCCAGGCTTCCCGTTCCATGCCATAGACAGAAAGGCACGCTCGCTATCTTGGTCCATGACTAGATATTGAATACTTCATAAAATTTCTTTCCACAGATCCAACCTTAAAAAAGCGCTCCTTGCGCAAGCCGGACTGCGGCAGCTCTAACAAACGGAGGACATTACAGATGAGATCAACAGGATTTATAGGACCTGCGGACGAAATCATGCAGCACTGGCTGGCGCGGACAAGGAACAGGGCGGAAGCCCTAGCCGCACGGCCCGATATCATAACGGAGGATTTTTTCACCCGTTCCATTGTCATGAGTTGTAGGCTGGACCCTAAAGGTAAATATGGCATTGTAAAACGCCATATATCACAGAACTGCTTTTACAGAAGGAACAAGAAATTCGATGTCGTAGCCTTTCCTGACGGTGAAAGTCTTGTCAGGTCAAGGCTTCCACTCGACCGTATGTTCTTCTCTGCATGCGACGGCAAAGGAGGCGCCAAGAAGTCCGCGGCGGCAAAAATTGCTATGGATGACTATGACGAATACTTTGAATTCATGCCCCATGCGACCGACATTGATTTTCTCGCGGAGGCCCTTTTCAGCCCTTCCGTAACATCCCTCGAGATTTTCAAGGGCCATGTTTCTGACATGATACTATCAGGCGTCAGAAAATCGCCTGAGATGTCCCAGTGGCTTTGGGAGGCAGTATCATCGTCTATGCTGAAGACCATTGCCGGCTGTGCGTTCAGACTATGGGCCTCGGCGATAAAGTCGCCTAAAAAGGATCCCGAACTGCCGAAGCTTACTCCTATATTCGCGACCCTAGCGAATGACCTTTGCAGGGAGCTTTTGGGCGAAAGGAGTTCAGGCCTCTTTTCGGAAGCCCGTTCGCGTTGCATGAGCGCTGAGGAAAAGAACTGTCTGAAAACCTATACGGAAAGGCTTCCTGAAGGCACCAGAAAAATTCTTGGCGCATTCATAAAAGAGGCTGTGCGGGACACCAATACCATGATTTGCCGGAACGGAGGCCCCAACACGTCTCTCTCTATGGCCGGAAGCGCTGACATTATCATGCTTCGTACCGGAAACTCCGGCAACATGGATCATTTCATCCGCTGGATCGTGCGTACTTCATCCATGTTCCCTGATACAATAATATACGCACTTGCCCTTGAAAGATGGACAATGAGGCAGCTGAAGATGTTCGAGCAGGCTCTGACAGAGTCTGGTTCAGGGACCCTCGTTATATGGACTTCCGCCCAGGAGTCCGCCGTGCCTTCGTTCCTCATGAAAAACGACTTTACGACCGGGAAGGCCTACGAAGATGGCGGTTTCTGCTTCCGCTCCGTAGCTCCGGAACCCCCCTCTACCTACCTGAAAAGCATAGGCGTGAGCGCCCCCCTTGCCGAAAGGCTTGAGGATTACGAAAATCGTGACGGCAAGCACCTTCTTTACGAGATGGGATTCATTTCTAAAGAACTTAGTGAGTGTATTATGCGAGGTCAAAAAGATCCCTTCAGTAGCTCACAAGTAAATATTCCAAGAGAAGAGATGCCGGTGCTGTCTCCCTATATGACGCTTCCCGATGATACTATCGAGAAGGTCAGGTATAAGGCCCTTAGAGCACTCCAACTGGATCCGGAAGGGATAAGTAAGGCAGTTCTTATATCGGATGCCGTTCCAGAGTTCTACGGCTGGATAGCAGAGGCTATGGAGAACAGGGCCAAAGTCCCAAAATTGAACTATGAAGAACTTAAAAAGAAACGAAAAGAGCGGGGCGGAAATTTATAACAGCGTGTGTCATCTTTTGACATAACCGGCAGCCGCCGGCAAAAAAACACCGCAAGTGCGGAGAAAGGTGAAGTTCAATGGCTATTGGATCCTACGATATTATGCTAAGCGATTTTTTCAGGAGGATAAACTCTGCAAACCGGTCTGAAACATATGCTAGGCACAACAGAAAAACTACTGTGCTAAACGCGGCTAACAGAAAGTATGCGGCAAACCACGGGTTCGAGGCGCCGAGAACGACAATAATATATCCGTCAAAAAAGTCCGTGCCCGGCAAGATAATCATTGCTGTAGACACTTCCGGGAGCATATCGGATGACAAGATGGAAACTGGGAGGATCGTTGGGGAAATACTCCGCACGACCGTAAATTCCAACCATTGGGAAGACCGGGATGTTGAGATAATATATTGCGGCACCCGCCTGAGAAAAGACGGCCCGTTCAAGGCGAGTTCCGCCGAGTTGGACGCATACATTGAAAAGATCAAGAAAAACGGTATAAAGGTCTCGGACTGCGATACTGACCTGCTCCCGATCTGGAAAAACATTATAAGAGAAAGCGAGTCGGCAAATGGATATCCTTTCGGCCTTGTCGTCGTGACCGGAGCGGAGACTGTGAACGATAAAATCATCGACCTTTACAAATCAGGTAAATTTCGAGTGCCGACTATGATAATCTGTCCTGAAGGAAAATCTTTGTCGGAAAGTTTTATTGAGCTTTCTGACGAGAATAGCAGCTTTGAAATCGGGATTATATAAATAACATGCGTATGAGACCGTAAAACTTTGTCAAAGTGTGCCACTCGGCTATCAATATAAAAAAAAGGCCTCGGTTCGGTGATAACCGCACCAGGGCCTTTTAAATTTTGTAACAGTGCAAGGATGTTTGCTGAGGAACAGAACTTTGAAAAAAAACGGAACCTATCCTAGATTTCTTGTAAAATCCCAACAGGTGGAAAGCGAGGCGTTAAAATATGCGTTCGGTGCTGTTTTCATCTCGAAAACAGCACTGTCAAGCCATGCACCTATAGTGCTTTAAAAATTCAGAGGCTGCTGCTGTGCCAACTATTTTGTTGGCTATATGCATGATATTTATATCACTTATAGAATCTCTCTTCTCGTAGTCTATCGTGCTTATTTTATCAGCTAGATTGCTCCAGTCCCGGAAGTTAGGGTATATCCTGGATGCCTCGTCGGGACTTTTTTTTCATCCAGAAGTTATGGGATGGTCTCTCCTGCCAATAGGTTAAGCGTGCTATATGTCAAAATCAATGCCGGTAGCTACAGATCTTAGTGAGTCTTCGCGCTTCAGTATCTTTTCTCTAGCTCTTATAATCGCTCTATCTTTCTTACTAATATATTTTTCAAAATCATCAACTTTATCGGGGCAATAAGCACCAAGAATATCTTTTGCGGTATTGCCTTTATTGTTCCTGATGCTTTTATCGGCACCGGCATCAATAAGCTCTTTCATGGTGCCTGTAAGGCAGTTTTCGGCAAGTACCATAAGGGGGGTCCAGCCGTCATGACCCATGCGGTTTACATCAGCCCCCATTGATATTAGCTT
>JAPCWD010000023.1 GCA_025943965.1 Synergistaceae bacterium DZ-S4 | reverse complement strand
GGTCAAGAGGAAAATAACAAGTAAACCATGAAGTACAACCTGGTTTTAAATGTGTCCAATAACGATTAACAAAGCCTTGCTATTACAGGAGGGCATTTTGAAATTTGAGCTATCTTGGACAGCAGTGTATTTTAATATCAATTTACGGAATTTTAATAAATATCTAGCGGTATTATTTATTCGAGATGTTGGATAATCCAAGTGTGACTTCGGCGATTCATACATTATTCTGTCAAATTCGTTTTTACTCATTTTAAGGTTACTTAAAATAAAATTTAAATCATACTCAAAATCATCTTTCTCATAGAGAGGTTCTTTAAGCCTATCCAATGCCTCTTGCCTTGTCATTTGACCAGAAACTATCATGCTTGAATAATGAGATTTTCTTTTGTCTACTCTAAATTTTGTTGGCAGATAGTAGCGCTGCATAAATTTGGTGAAAATAGACTCGCAATGTTTATCACCATAATATTCAAAACCACAGGACTTACTTAACGTTTCAAATGCATTTTTTGCATTGTAGTCTAAGAAATTGAGTGGCCTGAAAAACGTTATCTTGTGTAAATACTGATAGACAAACTTTTTTTCAAAAACTGAAAAAATTGGGAGATTTCCAGGATCATATTTTTCACCAAAACGTTTCCATATAGATAGAATGTGTTTTTTATCAGAGGCATCGTAAGTATTGCCTTTTTGTAGAATGCTTTCGAGTGCAAAGTTGCCCCCGTTCAAAAAGCAATCAATTTTGTTTTCTTTGGCAAACCTGTAAAGACAGGCAAAAAGAACATTGTCCTGAGGTATAGCAATATTTGGCACTCCGGCTCTAATAAATGCTTTTGTCAGGTCAGCAAACAGGACTGGATCAGGTTTTTCGATTATCAGATCAATTGAAAACTTATTGCATATTTTATTAATGTTTGCAGTTGTTACAGGCGTGTCAAAACCATCATCAATGTGTATTGCAAGCATCCTTAAACCATATGTATGGCCAATGTAAGCTGCATAAGATGAATCCAGCCCGCCAGACAGTCCAAGCATGCAATCATACTTCTCTTTCATTCTTTTTGCCTTTAGGTCATCAAAAAACTTTTCCAACTTCTTTTTTCCAATATCATTAGGGAAATAAACAACTTCTTTCGCTCTGAGGGCATCTGAGCAATAATTACAGTCCCCCTCATTATCAAACATAATTGTAGGATCAGAAAGATTATCCATTACACAACGTTTACACTGCATGTACCCCATGACTCATCTCCAACTTTCTATACAGGCTTATCAGTTTCTTTTCTTCTATTCCCCAGTTAAATTCTTCCAGTACCGCCCGTCTTCCGTTTTTGCCCATTTCTTTTGCTTTGTCCGGGTTGTCAATCAAGTATCTTATTGCCTCGGCTATATCATCCACATTATCGGGGTTTACTGCAATTCCGAAGTTATATTTTTGAATTATTTTTTCTGCATAGGAGTATTTTGTTATTATTACAGGCAATCCCATCGACATATATTCATATACTTTTGTTGCAAAATTATCCCCTGTGTTGTACTGTCCGATATTTAAAATCGTTGCTGCGCCAATCGTTGATTCCTTATATAACTTCAATACTTGATCTCTTGTAAGGTGCCCTCTGTAATCAACAGAGGAATATTCGGGCATTTGTTTGACTTCGGATTCGTAACTGGCAGGCGAGAATTTGCCGCCTAAAATCAATTTTACGTTTGCCTTGTATGCAGCTTTTATCAAGTGGGTAATTCCTCTGTTGTATGTCAGGCCTCCGACATGACAAACGGACGGAGCTTTATTTTCATTTTTTTCCTCTTGATATTTGTCATAAAACTCGGAGAGTAACGGTGCATTTGATATTATTTCTGTTTTTTTGCATCTTCCTTTAAAAATATCTACGCCATCAAAAAAAGTACATGGTGTAATGACAGCATCTATCTTTTTCGCCGTTCCTGTTTCGTATGTTTTGTAAATACCAGATATTACTGACCTAAGTATATACGGAATATAGCCTTTGACCTTGATTTGCGCAGGGTAGTTTTCATGGCTGTCAAAGATTACTTTTTTCCCTGCCTTTTTCAATTTTCTTGCCAACGGCAAGAGTTCTGGATCATGCAAATGATATATTTCTGCGTCTACTTCCAGAGCTTTTTTGTACATAATATTGCTCGATAAAATTATTCTTTGGAATCTTGATTTTGGAATACCTGTAACAGAGATTATCTTTACTCCATTTTTAATCTCGTCCTTTTTTCCGTCAGCAACTAATAACGTAACATCATAACCTGCATTGGCTAATGAAGTACACTCTTTTATAAAAATCCTTGTGTCATATCTGGGGTGGACACTTGTTACATGGCATACTTTGACTGACATAGTTTAGTCCTTATCGTACGCCTTCATAATTATCTCAACCGTTTTTCTGGCTTCCCTGCCCGTACACATCGGCTCGGTCTTACCGTCAAGTACATCAAATACATGTCTGTAATAAGGGAGGTGACCAAAACCATATACTGATGGCGGAGCTGTGTCAGCGCGTCTTGCCTCTTCATCCATCGGATCTTCATCAGCAAATTCCCAATGTTCAATTTTATTGAGGGCAAATCCTCCGACACGTACAGTTCCTTTTTCTCCAAGGATGGTAAGGCTGCCTTCAAGGTTTTTCGGGTATGTCAACACTGTCGCGTTTATGCTGCCAATCGCACCCGTAGCAAACTTGATAGCCACGGATATGGTGTCTTCAGCTTCCATTTTTATCTTCTGTGTGGAATACTGTGCCGAGACATCTGTAAAATCCCCACCGAACCACTGAACAAGGTCAACGTAGTGGCTTGCCTGGTTTGAAAGGCATCCTCCGTCAAGCTCATAAGTCCCCCGCCACTTTGCCATGTCGTAATAATCCTGGGGGCGTGTCCACAAGACGTTTGCCAGTATCATGTATACTTTGCCAAATCTGCCTTTTTCAAAGGCTTTTCTAAGCAATTGAATGCTTGGATTAAATCGGTTCTGTTTCACGACCATGTATTTGACCCCGGCTTTTTCAGCCGCTTCTATTGCCTTGTCGCATGCTTCAAGACAACATCCCTGCGGTTTCTCAGAAAGGATGTTTTTGCCAGATTGTGCTGCCTCTATCACCTGATATGGATGAAGGCCGGAAGGGGTGCAGAGAGTTACAAGATCAGCCTCAGTTTCTTTCAGCATCTGTGAGTAATCGGTGTAAGGCTTGCATCCGTTGCCGATCTTCTCTGCCGCTTCCCGCGCCCTTTCCGGGATAACATCACAGCAGGATACGATCTCTGCAATTCCTTCTTCCCTCAGTTTAAGCAGTGATTCAATATGGTTTTTACTGATACGACCGCATCCGGCTAAAGCTACTTTGTGCATGGTTAAAATCCCCCCGGGATTTTGGCAAGCAATTGGCAAGCGCTAGGCGAGCAATTGGCAAGCTATTGTTTTTTATTAATGGTCATACTATTGTTAAACGATTTTTTTAAACATTACTGAACTAAGGGCAAAAGATTAGCCATTACTGAGCACCTTACTTTTCATAGTATATCTGCTCTTCTAACAACTGTTCCTTTGATACTTCTTTCCAAATCCTTGCAGGAGCTCCCAGGACTATCATTCTGGGGGGGACATTTTTTGTTACTACTGAGCCGGCTGCTACAAGGGCATCTTCTCCTATTTCAACTCCGGGCAGAAGAACTGAACCTACTCCAATTCTTGCTCCCCTTCTTAGTATCGGACCACCAAAATGTTTCTTCCTCTCTTCAGTACGTCCCACATAATTATCATTGGAAAATGCTACGCAAGGAGCAACGAAGCAATAATCCCCTATCGTACTGAACGCCGTTATATAGGCGTTGGTCTCTATCTTTGTCTTTTTACCGATGGTCACTTTGTTTTCCACCGTTGCTCCACGCCCTATTATAGTACCTTCCCCGATCTTCACATCTTCTCGGACTGTGGCAAGATCACCGAAGAAGACCCTGTCAGCTATTTCCGCTCCCCTGTATATTACGCACCCCGCCCCTATTGTTACGGCCTTGCCAATAACCAGTTGAGGAAGTTCCCTGGGAGCACCTGTGGTTGCACTCATGGAAGCGACAGCAGGCATTTTTCCAAGGATAGCTCCGTCAAGTATCTTACAGTTGTCCCCGATCCGCACATTCTCCTTGATTATGACATTATGCCCGATCTCAACGTTGGAGCCAATCAAAACATTGTCTTCAATTATTACGTTGTGACCGAGAGTAACGTTCTCACCGATTTTCGCTGTATCAGAAATGTAGTTAGGCATGTTTAAAACCCCCTGTAGATCATTTGTGAAGCTGCGACAAATATGGTCGCGTGAAGCAATAGTGAAGCAATAGTGAAGCTGTTGTTTAAAAGATAACCAAAAATCAGTCTAATAGCAACTTTTTGGATCTCAACGAGAGACGCTGGACCCCGGGGGTCAACCCATACCGGGGAGACGATAATGGTGAGATCTCTGGTTCTAACAATCGTTTGACAATTGTTTGACTAGCGTTTGACCCTACCTGCAACTGCTTCCCGCGACCGTTTTTGTCGCAGCTTCCCGCGGCGGAGCCGCTGCCCTTTACGACCGCTTGCCTATTGCTTGCCAACGCTTGCCTATCGCTTGCCAATAATTACAAGCGGTACAGATTCTCCGCTTCCACAGCTTCTTTGCCCAGTGCTGAGGATATGGCATTTTTGGTGTCAAAGACTGCCTTGGCGTTATCCAGAATCAGTTTATAATCAACATTCTTTGTATGTAGCGTTGTAATAACGACTGCATCACATGACTTAATTTCTTCTTCTGAAAGTTCAACTGATGCGACTTCATTGCCTTTCCATTTGGCTGTTTTGCAGTAAGGATCATGGAATACGACCTGTGCGTGTTTTTTCTCCAGTTCTTCCCATACTTTAAGCGCCGGCGATTCTCTAAGGTCATCTATGTCACCTTTATATGCTATACCCAGGAGCATTATCTTGCTCTTGCTTAATGCTTTTCCGTGCTCATTCAAAATGTCCATTAGGCGTTCAACCACATAATTTGGCATACCATCGTTTATCTCTCCGGCAAGCTCTATAAGTTTTGTATGGTAATCATACTCCCTGGCCTTGTATGTAAGATAGAAAGGATCAAGCGGTATGCAGTGGCCACCAACTCCCGGGCCGGGATAGAAAGGAATGAAACCGAAAGGCTTTGTTGATGCCGCTGCTATTACTTCCCACACGTTGATGCCCATTTTGTCGTAAACGATCGCCATTTCATTTGCAAGGGCGCAGTTGACTATGCGGAATGTGTTTTCGAGTATTTTGGTCGCCTCTGCCTCTTTTGGTGATGAGACTGTAAATACATCTGCCCCAAGCACGATGCTGTAGAGAGTCTTTGCTATCTCTGTACACTCGGGAGTACAACCACCTACCACCTTTGGGGTATTATGTGTTTTATATCGCAAATTTCCGGGATCTACCCTTTCCGGGCTGAATGCGAGGTGGAAATCCTTGCCTACTTTGAGACCGCTCTCTTCGAGTATGGGCTTGACTACCTCTTCCGTCGTACCGGGATATGTTGTAGATTCGAGTACCACAAGCATATCCTTGTGCATTCTCTTGGAAATCTCTTTTGCGGAGTTGACTATGTATGAAAGGTCCGGCTGTTTGAATTTATCCAGAGGTGTAGGGACACAGATCGCAATCACATCGCACTCAATAAGCCTGTCAAAGTCACAGGTAGCAGAAAGATGTCCACTTGCAACAAGGTCCTTGAGGTCCTGGGGCACAATGTCACCGATGTAGTTCTCTCCCCTGTTGACCATGTCCACCTTTTCGCATTGTACGTCAAAGCCAAGAACGACAAATCCCGCTTTTGCCTTTTCTACCGAAAGAGGAAGTCCCACGTATCCAAGACCAATTACACCTATATGAGCGGTTTGAGATTTAATTTTATTAATTAATATCATTATTACAGCTCCCCTGAAATGAAATATGTCTCACTAAATAAAAATATATTCATTAATATTTATCAGCAATATATTCAATAAATTTACATGCTAAGGCAGAGTATGTATAATTTTTTACAGCAAAAGCACGTCCTTTAGCACCCATATCCTCTCTTGATTTTTTATCCATTGCTTTGAGTTTAAATAACTTCTGAGACATCGTTTCAACATCCCCTGAGGGTACAGTAAAACCACACCCAGATTCACTTACGGGATCAAATGTAGAGGAACATGAACATAATGCAGGTTTTCCTGCCATCATATATTCAAAAGTTTTATTCATTACAGGGCCATACTGTAATAATGGCGTCATTGGCAAGCAACAGGTCAAAACATCCATAGCTGTGTAAAATGTTTTAATTGTATTTTTAGGTATGGGAGGCAAAAATGAAATATTTGTTAATTGTAGGGAAGATGACATTTTCTCAAGATTTTGTTTTTCAACGCCATCCCCCACAAAAACAAAATGAATGCTTTTGTCAATTTTTACTGAATTAGCTAAATTAACCAACAAATCCAATCCGTTACTTAGTGCATGTCCCCCTGCGTAACCTAGCAGAAATTTATCCTGATTTTTTAAGTTTATAATAGTCGTATTGTGTGGCTCAGGTAAATTATGATAATTTTCGTCCCATTCTTCAATAACAATTCCATTAGTAACTACCCTGTAATTATCTATGCTCATTCCTCTTGTAATCAGGTGTTTATATGCATATGGATGTAGTGATATCACCAAATCTGCATTTTTACACCAATAATCCTCCGCTCTCTGCATTACCATAATAAAAGGGTGCCATTGGGACATGTTGCCCAGTACCATTGGAGACATCGGCCAGAGGTCGTGGAGCTCGAAGACAAATTTTGCCTTATGCTTTTTCGCCATCCAGTTTGCCGGATAAGAATCCAATGGGTATGTCGAAGACGCAATGACCACATCAGGATCAAGATCTTTGTTTATTACCTTTTCAAATTTATAGAGCTTGCGGAGAAAAGAGAGCATATTCTTTATCCTGCCTATTCCGTTTCCGTGATAAACGGGGGTCTTCAGCCACACATATCTTATCCCATCAATATATTCCTCTTTGATAGGCTCTTCCATGTCAATGTTTTTTTGTCTAAGGTGTGAAAAAGAGGCAGCAACAATGGTCACGCTATGCCCCATTTTCACCCATTCTCTTGACATGTAATAAGGACGAAACTCCATTCCGTGATAAACGGATCCTGCGTAATGATTTATCAACAATATCCTCATTATTATATTAACTCCCAAAAAGTATCAATGATTATCTTGATATCCCCTAACAACGTCCTGTTTTCGACGTATCCTACATAATATTTCAGCTTAACAGGCAAAATTTCATCTATATATGTTTTCTCAGGGTTTTTGGACAAATTAAGAATTTCGTTTTCATTCTTGAACTCCAAAGAAGCCCTGTCTGTGATTCCCGGGGGAACAGAAAGAACGATTTTCCTTACTTCTTCCGGATAGTATCTTACGTATTTGGGAACTTCCGGCCGCGGCCCAACAAGGCTCATTTCACCTATTAATACATTGATTAATTGCGGCAGTTCATCCAGCTTGGTCTTCCTAAGAAATCTTCCCGATCTGGTTATCCTTTTATCATCGCTTGTGGTCAACTGTAATCCCTTGCCATGCGGGTCATGAACCATAGTCCTGAACTTAAATATTTTAAATGGTTCCATGTTTTTACCGACCCGGACCTGTCTGTAAAAAACCGGCCCTTTGGAATCAATCTTTATCCAAAGAGAGATCAACAAAAACAGTGGGCTTAAAATAATTAGCCCTGAAACCGACAAAAATAGATCCAACAATCTTTTTACAATCATGCACTGAGAACTTTTCTTACTTTTTCTATCACAAAAGACACATCTGAATCAGTCATTTTTGTATATATCGGCAAGCTTACTATAGATTTAAAAACTTTTGTAGCAACAGGGAAATCAGATTCTTTCAGATCGTAGGCTTCTTTATAGTAAGGCTGCATATGGGAAGGAATGAAATGAACACTGCAGCCAATCCCCTCTTCTGACATATTTTTAATAAAATTATCTCGTGAGACAGGAGAATCATTTTTAAGCCTTATCTGAAAAAGATGCCAAGCGTTGTCTCCGTCATTCAAATTTAGCAAGGGCAGGTCGATAGGAAGCGACTGTAAACCTTCAACATAAGCGTTGGCAATTTGAGTTCTTCGCTTTTTAAAAATATTTGCTTTCTTTAGTTGATGTATACCAATTGAGGCAGCGATGTCTGTCATGTTGTATTTATAACCCGGAGCTATGATCTCATAGTACCAGGATGGTTTGTCTGAGGTATAGCGGTCGAAAGCATCCCGGTCTATTCCGTGCAATCTCATCGTACTGGCCCTTGCAGCTATTTTAGGATCTTTAGTTACAAGCATCCCACCTTCTCCGGTAGTAATTGTTTTAGTAGCGTAAAAGCTGAAGACTGTAACGTCTGAGTCAAGAGTTCCTATCATATTACCCTTGTAACTGACAGGGAACGCATGAGCAGCATCTTCAATAACTTTCAATTTGTGCTTCCTGGCAATTCGTAATATTTCACTCATATTACAGGGCAATCCTCCAATATGAACGGGGATGATCGCTTTTGTCTTTGATGTAATTGATTTTTCAATAAGAGAAATGTCAATATTCAAAGATGCAGGATCAATGTCTACCAAGACAGGGTGGGCCCCAAGATACCTAGCCACTTCTGCAGTTGATGTAAATGTAAATGTAGTTGTAATAACTTCGTCTTCACGACCAATGCCACATGCCTCAAGCGCAAGATGTAAGCCGGCAGTTGCAGAATTCACTGCAAGAGCAGTCACATCATTCCCCAAGAAAGACTTAAAATCTGATTCAAATCTTTTTGTTTTTGGACCTGTAGTCAACCAACCTGAACGAAGAGAATCTACTACTTCGTTTATTTCTTCTTCTCCAATATCAGGCAAAGCAAAAGGCAAGAATTTTTTATCAGACATTCGGTACACCTTCTTCTTGGAATAAAAGACGTATTAAATCATTCTTTATTCTACACTAAAATCCGTGGCATATTAATTGCCGTGTGAAACCGCCTGAAGATGTACCTTGGCAAGCCGTTGGCAAGCAATAGGCAAGCGGTTGGCTATAGGTGCATTGGCAAGCTGAGGTTGCGAATCTATCGCAAATCAGTTGTTTAGGACCCAAACCTAAGCCGCTGTTCCGGCTCTACCACATACCAGAATGACGATTATGAATGAGTCCAGGAAGGACGGGAAGTGATACTTGGTCCAAACAATTGATTCGCCATTGATTACCCACTGACTCCCTATCGATTTCCGCGGCACGATTCTTGCCGCTGCCCCTCACAACTGCTTGACAACCGCTTGCCTATTGCTTGCCGGTCGCTTGCCCATGGTCCAACTCCCCATTTCCGCCCAGCTGGAATATTGCGGCTTTTAACTCTGCTTCAGACAAAGTACCTCCAGCCGAGTCTGCCAAAAGCTTTTCGACTCTGGGCAGAAGCGATTCTTTCTCGGGGGAGAACTTGCTCAGGTAGATCTTTTCGCTGGCTGTCGTGTCTACGTGATCCGGGTCGTAGAAGAGCTCTTCGTAGAGCTTTTCTCCGGGGCGGATGCCTGTGAACTCTATCTTAATATCCTTGTATGGTTCGTGGCCGTGGAGCCTTATGAGGGTCTCGGCCATTTCCGCTATGTTTACGGGCTCTCCCATGTCGAGGACGAAGAGTTCTCCGCCCTCTCCCATAGTTCCTGCCCGGAGGACAAGGCTGACAGCTTCCGGGATGAGCATGAAGTAGCGCTTCATGTCCTTGTGTGTTACTGTCACCGGGCCTCCGCGCTCTATCTGCTGTTCGAACTTGGGGATGACGCTGCCGCGGCTTCCCAGGACGTTTCCGAAGCGCACAGCCATATAGGATGTATCCGGGTATCTCTTCTGAACATAGAATAACATGCGCTCTGCGATCCTCTTTGTCGCTCCCATTATACTCGAGGGGTGGACCGCCTTGTCCGTTGATATCATTACCATTCTCTCAGCCCGGTATTTCCCTGCCATTTCCGCAAGGGTCCTCGTTCCGTAGGAATTGACGCGAAGAGCCTCTCTTGGGTTGTCTTCCATAAGCGGAACGTGCTTGTGGGCCGCGGCGTGAAAGACGAGGTTCGGCATATGTTTTTTAAATATCGCTTCCAGGGTCACTTTGTCTGCTATGTCAGCGATTATCGGCACCAGTGGGACTTTGTTTCCCGACAGGGCGAATGATTCGAGCAGATTATATATTGACTGCTCCCCGTGGCCGAGTACAAGCAGTTCGGAAGGTCCTTTGGCGGCGACCTGCCTGCAGATCTCAGATCCGATAGATCCTCCCGCTCCCGTTACGAGGACACGCTTGCCCTTTATCAGATTTTCGACACCGGGGTCGTCAAGCCTTATCGGCTCTCTGCGGAGAAGGTCTTCGAGCTTTACCGAGCGGAGTTTTTTGACGCTGACGTGCCCGTCGGCAAGGTCGATGAGGCTGGGCAGTATACGTACACGAACATTAAGCCCTTCAAGGGAACTGACGAACTCCTTTATCTTGTTTCCGGAGGCAGAAGGGATAGCTATAAGGACAACTTCGACGTCATTTTCCATGACGATCCTGCGGATGTCCTTTGTATTGCCAAGCACGTCCAGAGAAGCAACCTTCATGTTTTGAAGTCCGGGGTCATCGTCAATGAAGCCGATGGGAGTCAGTTCCGTGTCATTTCTTAGAAGGTCCCTTGCAAGGAGAGTCCCCGCCTCCCCCGCTCCTATTACGAGGGCACGCTGCTGCTGGCAGGACCTACCCGAACGTGTGACAAAGGCAAGCTTCCAGAACGCCCGCGTCGTTGTAAGGAAGAGGAGACCGAGAATAATAAGTATCGAGAGGGAAGACCTGGGCACCCTCAATTCATCGCTTAGCTTGAAGAGGACCAGGAAAATGGCTGTCCCTGCCACATACCATCTGAGCAGGATAGTATATTCCTCCACGCTGGCTCTGGGCCATACTACTTTGTATACTCCGCCCCATATCATAGGGATAAGAATGCATGCAGAGAAGATGAAAATAGTCTGAAGAAGTTCGCCGGCGTATCCCATTTCGATAAAGAAAGTGAGCCTGAGAGCATAGCCCAAGTAGACAGCGAGCGCAAGTGAAATAAAGTCAAGGGAAAGCACATATCTCCCCCTTGACGCAGTTTTAAGATAAATAGACAAAATACATTTAAGAAGGCGGTTTTCTTTTATCAAAATCAGAACTGTCCTTTACAATAAAAAATATGATGGACAATATTGAATATTTACAAATAACCTTGTGAAATATCTGAATAAAGTCAAAATACTATTGGTTTTAGGAAAACCCCAAAGTGTTGTAATTCTAGCACAAAATCATGTTTAAGTCTTTATGCCAAATGCAACATTGGACCTCCTGTCTTTTATCAAAGATAAATTAATTCAAACGCATTATATTCTTGAACAATAACATTTGTCAACGCCGGGATAAATTTGACCCAAACGCCGGTTGAAATTTGACCCAACGCCGGACTTCCTCAGCCGGTTAAGATAACGCCGGATTAATTACAGCGGGAGGAACAGAAACAAACCCGGCCTTTGACCTTCCTCTTAGTCGATATGTTTCACCGCGTATGTTAATAACATGAGCGTGATGCAGCAGGCGGTCAAGCATTGCCGTAGCTATAACCGGATCACTCATCAACTCTCCCCAGCCAGCAAAGTGTTTG
>JAPCWD010000022.1 GCA_025943965.1 Synergistaceae bacterium DZ-S4 | reverse complement strand
GCTTTTATTTGATGGCCAGAGCAACAGGGTCCGTGATTCACTTATGAAATCTGCGGGATAAAATTCCCCACCCTGTGCCTGGGGAATTTATTTTGCAAAAGTGGGGATTTTAGGCTTGCAAAAAACAGTAAAGAACAAAAAGTAAAAATCACGGCCCGGAGGACGGCTCCCTCCGGGCACTTCGAACCTGTCCAGTTGATGCGGCGAGGGTGTTCAGTTTGAAGCGGTCAGGGTGTTCAATCTGAAACGGTCGAGGTGTTTATTTTAAGCGGAATATGCAGACCCCAATGCCCCCCTTTTAACTAACAGCGGCAAGACCACCTGGTACGGCTTCGCGAAAGCCATCCGCGAACAGATGCTATACAGTGACAAAAACCAAAAACTTGCAAACATTTTGCCGATCAATTCAGATGAATATCCTCTGCCGGCAAAACGCCCGAAGAATTCTGTTCTATTGTGTGAGAAGATAGAGAGGATTTTTTTGATAAAAGATCCGGATTGGCTAGAAACTTTTTCCAACGTAAACGATTCTGATATTTTCAAATACTGATTCGTACATATAACCTGTAAGATCAAACTGATCAAAAAAACCGGCAGGCTAATAATACATTTGTGAATTTGCAATACAAAAATATTAATCAAGAACTGCGTAGGTTCTTGTATTGATCCAAGAAGAAGATCATGTGATCAAATCCCAATTTAATGGGGTGCCCCTTTTTATATTATTCTTTGCTTTTTTACCAAGTATATTTTTGATATATTTAGGAGGGAGCCCATAGCCTGGCCTTATAGAGCGGATATTATTTTCGGTAAATATTTCGCCTTCTTCTACATCTTCAACTACAAACAACGACCTTCCAATCAATCTATTTTTCTGTGTTGATTCTAAATTATAATTTATTTTTCCTAGAGCTTTCTCTGCCTCTCTTACTGAATCTACCATTTTTTTAAACTCATCTGGTTCTAAAGAAAAGCTTGAGTCAGGTCCTCCTATTGATTTATCTAAGATGAAATGTTTCTCTATCGCTCTTGCTCCTAAAACTATAGACACTATAGGGGCTGTTATTCCTAATGTGTGATCGGACAACCCTACCTCTACTTCAAAGGTCTCTTTCATGTTAGGTATCATCAATAAATTTGCATCTTCAACCTTTGCAGGATATGAAGAAGTACATTTCATAAGCATTATTTGATTATTATTCATCCTTCTGCAAGAAACAACAGCATCGCAAATTTCTGATAGTGATGCCACTCCAGTTGACATTATCATTGGCTTACCTTTTGAAGCAATATACTCTATTAATGGGATATCCATAAGTTCGAAAGATGCAATTTTATATGCAGGTACATTCAACCCTTCTAGAAAATCTGCAGCTGTTTTATCAAAAGGGGAAGAAAAAAAGATAAGCCCTAGTCTATTTGCATAATCCATTAGTTCCTCATGCCATTCCCAAGGAGTATAAGCTTCGCTGTACAAATCATAAAGAGTTCTTCCATCCCAAATTGTTCCAATATCCAATTTAAAATAGTCATTGTTACAATCAATAGTCAATGTATCCGCACGGTATGTTTGTAATTTTATAGCATCTGCGCCGGAATCTTTCACGGCATCTATAGTTTTTTTTGCGATAGCAATATCATGCCCGTGATTTGCAGAAAGTTCTGCAATAATAAAAACTTTATTACTAGTATCAAAAAAATCAATATTCATTAAAAAGCACCTCTTTTCAGGGTGAACTTCAACATATTATCTTTAGTGCAAACTTCTTTAAAATTCAGGCCTTCAAATAATTTTTTCGAAGCAATGTTGTTTTCAAAGACAAACGCAATGATTTCCTCAATTTGTTCATTTTCATTTAAAAATTTCACAATACCCTTATGTAAAATTGCCTTTGATAAACCTTTATTTCTTAGTTCTTCTGATAAGCTTATACTTACTGTTGCAGAAAGATTTTCGATGTAAAATCTTACCTGCCCTAAAAATGATTTCTCTTTATCTGTAACTACATAAAAAACTACATTTGGGTCTTTTAGAACTTTTGTAAACCAACTAACATGATTATTCCAATCAATTTTATTTTTATTTATTGAATAGCGTCTTACGTCGTCTTGGTTAGATAACTCAAAAATACCCTTCATATCTGTATTTTTAACCATTCTTAAAATAAGGTTATCAATTCTATGTGAATTATATAATAGTGCATCAACTACTCTTTTCCTCCCAAACCCATCTATCAAATTATTCATTTTATTAACTAGTATTTCTCTAAGATTAATTGTTTTCATGTCGATAAAAAGCCTTTTAAGATCAGCTACAAAATTTTCAGCATCAATCTCCAACGCAACTCTTGGATCAATATAGTTTCTTATTGCAGATATATTGTTCTTCTGATTGTCAACAACCTGTACAGCAATAAACGGTGTCTGAGTCGCAATGAGTTCGTATATCGTTTGACCTGCAGCCGAAACTGCCAAATCAGAATTAAGCATTAGCTGACATATTTTATCTTCTGACAAGTTAACATGATAGAACACATTTATTAAATTTTTAGATTCTGGCTTTGAGCCAGCAATTATTATATTAAAAACAACATCCTTATTTTCTATGCATATTTCATCTATGATTAAAGAAGTTAAATTCCTAACATCAGTTCCACCCATAACTACTAAAACCCTGAGCTTATTTTCTCTTAGGATATTCCTTTTTTGTCCAATAAAAGAGGATCTTAAAATAACATATCTGGAGCCTATTAAGAGGTCATTATCCAATGAGGTAGAATAAAAAACTCCACTTGAGTCCAAAGCAGGATTAAGAATAATTCCCTTTGGGTAAACCAATCTGCCATAGTCATCTATGTATAAAGCTTTTTTTGATTTTGATGCAATAATATCGTATAGTTCTTTTTCAGCTTTGTATGAGTCAACAATTACGAAATCTTCATTTGTAATATTGTTGTTTAAATATTCCTTTTTTAACCAATTTTCTTTAATGAATTCCCTGCTTTTTAAAAATTCATATTTTTCAATATTTCCAAATACTATTAATTTAACATTTATACCTCTAGTGTATATCTCATCATAGAGGGATATGCATCTAGAAAGATGACCCAATCCTATATATTTACCACCTTCAGTTAAAATTATGACTGTCATTATAACCGAACCTTGCTATTTAATATCTTTCTGTTCTACATGTGCATTAAGACCGAAAAGTTCCTCGTTTAAGTAAAATAATTCTAGAATATCCTGAATGTAGAAATTATGCTTGCCTTTGTATAAATGTTTATAGATACTACTTATTAAAATATAGTCATCTTCAGTGTCTAGAGTCCAACGATATTTTGAATAATCAAAATCGTTTTTATAATAAAAAATATTGTTTGAGTTCTCATAAATATAGGGTGTAACATGTTCACGTTGGTATTTTTCTGAAGCGTTCTTGTATGCATTTTCTAATACTTGTATAGAGAAGACTTCTGTGTCAAGTCCTCTTGGAAATGTTCTATTTGATATATCTGATCCGGCATTGGTTACAATGTCATATTTATTTGCCTGATGGAAGTCCACAATTTTATCTATTACTTTTGGATCAATAAGGGGACAATCTGACGTGATCCGGACCACGACATCTATCTCATACTGTTTGGCGGCCCAAAAGTACCTTGAAAGTACGTCTTCCTCACTTCCTCTGAAAATATTTACCCCGCATCTTAATGCTTCTGCTTCAATTATGTCATCTCTTTCGTGGGTTGTAGTTGCTATAACAATCACATCAATTAAATTTGACTGTTGGATTCTTTCGATAACGTGTGCTAGGACAGTTTTTCCTTCAATATCTTTCATTACTTTTCCTGGCAACCTTTTTGAACCCATCCTTGCCTGAACAATAGCACCTATTTTCATTGATATTCCTACTTTCGGTAATGATTTAGCACCTTGTTAACACCATTAATTACATCGGCAACATCACTATCTGTCATGAGTGGAAACAATGGGAGAGTAATAATATTATCGTATAGTACTTCCGCGTTTGGACAAATGCCTTTTTTATAGCCCAATTTTTTATAATAAGGATGAAAATAGACTGGAATATAATGAACATTTACCCCAATATTTTCTGCCTGAAGCGCCTCAAATATATCTTTACGTGTACAAGTGATGAAATCTGAATTAAGTTTTATTACATATAGATGCCAACCTGAATTTGAATAATCTGCTTCATATGGAGTCACAACTTCTTTTAGGTCTTTAAATGCCTCATTGTATATTTTTACAACATCTCTTCTTCGTTTAATAAATCCGTTAATTTTGTCCATTTGGCTTGTTCCCAAGGCACTTTGAAGGTCTGTTAAACGGTAATTATAACCAAGGGACTGCTGTTCATAATACCATGGACCATGCTTATCACTTAACATTTCCTTATCTCTTGTGATTCCGTGTGTTCTAAAAATCCTCATCCTGTCATATAGTTCCTCGCTGTTGGTAGTTACAACCCCTCCTTCTCCTGTTGTTATCATTTTTACAGGATGAAAGCTAAACTCTACCATATCGGCTTGACTTCCGACTTTTCGCCCTTTGTATTCGCTACCTAATGCGTGAGCAGCATCTTCAATAACATATAAACCATGCTTCTCAGCTATTTCTTTGATTTTATCCATATCAACAGATTGCCCGGTAAAGTCTACAGGAATAATAGCTTTAGTCTTATTTGAAATTTTGTCTTCAATTAAGTTTGGATCAATGTTATATGTTAAAGGATCAACATCCACAAAAACAGGAATTCCTCCGCAGTATAGTACAGCATTAGCTGAAGCTGCAAACGTAATGGGGCTGACTATAACCTCGTCTCCTTCTTTTATACCCGCGGCAAAACAAGCAACATGAAGTGCAGCTGTTCCATTAGAAACAGCAACAGCATATCGGGAGCCGACATAATTTGCAATTTTTTCTTCAAATGCATTTACACATGGACCTGTTGTCAAATAATCGCCTTTCAGCACGGTTATTACTGCTTCTATATCACTATTGTCAATGAATTGTTTCCCATAAGAT
Organism: Synergistaceae bacterium DZ-S4; assembly: GCA_025943965.1. Classification (NCBI taxonomy): domain Bacteria; kingdom Thermotogati; phylum Synergistota; class Synergistia; order Synergistales; family Synergistaceae; genus Caenicola; species Caenicola nitritireducens. The sequence continues at coordinate 7,838 of JAPCWD010000022.1, read as the reverse complement.
AAATATGTACTACGAATAGGCTTACCGCCTAAAATAGCCAATTTATCCATCTCAGCGCCTCCTTACTATAAACCGAGTTCTTCAATTTTTCTTTTTATTGTTTTAACATCTAACCATTGAGTGTTTTCGCCGGAATTGTACTCCCAACCTTCTTTAATTAATAATCCACCTTCTTTAAAATAATTATCTTTCGACCACCAAATGTAGTTCGGGTAAATTATATAATGATCACCATAGTCATACGTTCCGCGTGAGTCATCACTTGTAATCATAATTTCATGGATTTTTTCCCCTTCTCTAATTCCTATGACATTGATTTTACCACCTGGATTAAGAGCTTCTGCAATATCAATTATCTTGTATGATGGATTTTTATATACATATGTCTCTCCGCCTTTAGACTCTTTCAATGCTTTAACAACTAGATCAACTGCATCATCTAATGTCATCCAAAACCTGGTCATTCGAATGTCAGTAATTGGAAGTTCATTTACACCATCATTGAGAAGTTTTCTAAAAAAAGGAATAACAGATCCTCTACTGCCAGATACATTCCCATAACGTACTACAGAGAAAACAGTTCCGGCTCCTCCACGGTAAGAATTCGCAGATATAAAAAGTTTATCTGAGACTAATTTAGTTCCACCGTATAAATTAATTGGATTGACAGCCTTATCCGTTGATAGTGCTACTACTTTTTCTACTTCCCTGTCAAGTGCAGCATCTATTATATTCTGTGCACCATTTATGTTTGTTTTGATTGCTTCAAATGGGTTATACTCGCACGCTGGAACTTGTTTCATTGCTGCAGCATGAATTACAAAATTTACGTCTTTAAAGGCTCGATAAAGTCTGTCCTTGTCTCTTACATCTCCAATAAAAAATCTCAATTTAGAAACCTTATCTGGATACTTTTGTGTAAAATCTTTTTTCATATTATCTTGTTTAAATTCATCCCTTGAATAGATTATTATTTTCTTAGGATTGTATTTCGACAATATTATCTCAGTAAATCTTTTACCAAAAGACCCAGTTCCACCAGTAATTAATATTGATTTATTATTATACATTAAAAATTCTCCTTTATTATTTAATAAATTTAAAATACTTAAAATATATAAACTAAATAACATTATCTTTATGTATTTTATATTATTTATCTGTTAGTATTTTATTTAATTTATATTTTGAAGTATCATAATCCTCAAAAAGTATTTTTTATTAAATTTCAACCCTTCGCTTTTATGTATACAATTTAAAATATCACTGGAATTATTTGCCAACATAACATAATTATTTTCTATAAGAACTTTCATATATTCAATTCCTGGCAAATTTATCAAAATAGTTTTTAAATTCATTGCTAATCCTTCATATAACAAAGTAGAATTTACACCTACTTGAAATTCTGACTTTGCTAAAAGCTCATAAGTATTTATTTGGTTATCATTTATTATATTAAAATTGCTTAATTTACTAGCGGTCTTTAACTGAGGATAAATGCTTTCCCAAATATTTATTTCACTTGGATGTAATTTATAATCAATTAAAAATTCAGAATTATTTAATGCAAATTCATAAGCTATTTGGGACAGTTGAATCCCAATTATTCCTTGAGATATAAATATTATTTTATTTTTATTTTTTTTTATTTTAGAAATTTTTTTTAATTGAGAATCTAAATATGGATATCCATAATAGATTTTATTATTATTGTCCAAAGGAATATTAGTAATATCATCCCAATATTTACCGAACAAAAATATCATATCAGGGAAATATCTAACTTTTCTTAAATTATAATTATATCCTAAGTGCTCATCAGACATTGTTCCATGTTGTATCTCAATAACCTTTATTTTATTTACTTGAGCAGCAAATATTAAAGCTTCTAAACCATAAGAACAAATCAAAAAAACATATTTTAACTTAGATTTTAAAAATAGTTTATTGTAATATAAATAATCATATTTAAATTTTAATACAGAATCTATAATTATTTTCATTAAATCTATATTAACATTTAATCTAAAATAAATTTCTTTTTCAATTTTTTTTATATTGTTTATTTCGTCTTGTGTTAAATCTATTTTTTTAAATATCTTATATAAAATAAATAAACTATTTAAAGAACGAAGAATCTTACAATTTCTGTAAGCAATATATTTTGTTAAATGTAAATCAACAAAACTATATTTTATATCATTAATACTTTGCAATTCACTTTCTAAAAAAACAGTATAAATATCTTGATATTTATTTTCATACCATGTTTTTCTTGGACTTCTAAAAACAATAACATTAATATCCTTATTTTTTATTTTATGTTGTATATTAAATATAATTATAAATATATCTTCAATGATTTTATTTACAGATTTTCTTAAAATATTCGTTCTGACATTTGGATGTGATTCTTGAAAAATATTTTTTTTAATTAATATTTTATAAGCAATATTTAATCTAATTAATTTCCAAAAATATACATGATCAATAGATTGTTCAAATAGGTCATATTTTGTTCTATTAATTTTATCGTATTTATTACTTCACAATATGAACTTATCAAGCTATACACCTTAATTCTTTATAAATATCTTTTTGTTAGAATATTAACTAAACTTTATAGAAAAATGAAATATTAAATCTTTTAATAATTCATTAATAATCGACAGAAAATGCACTATAGATTTTTTCTCAGTAAGATTTATTTACCACACTAAAACAATGCCACAAAGAAGCCTCCACTATGAAAAATATCACTTTTCTTGTATTCGAGTATAAATCTACTACAAGAAATGATCCATTCTTTCTTAGGTTCAAATATTGTTTGTTTTTAAGTAAACAAAGAGGTACAAATTTTTGTTAATTTTCTGGATATGATGTTTTAATTTTTGTAAGACATACTATCTTTGCAATTGCAACATAAGACTTTCTAATGATATGAGCTTTTTGATTAAAAAGTGCAATATTGAATTAACTCTCTAGCATCAGATGCCCTTAGCCTTCCGAAATCTTATGGAATTATTTATCTCAACAGCATCCAACAAATCATTAATAGTAAGAAAGGAATTTGGCATTCTTCTTGAAGTATTTGTTAAAACTTTGACTGACATACTAAAGAACAAACTGCTTAAGTGTGCATGTAAATTACAAAATATTTTAAAAGTTCGCCGATTATTGAATTATCAAGTTACTGTAAACCTTATTATGTCCGTACTTAAAGTATTAATAAAAAAGTCAATAATGTTATTTTAATAGTTTAAATATATTCCAAGGCATTTTATAAACTTTTGAAGATAAATACCACACAAGTAAAAAAGTGCAAAATGAAGTAATCGTTGTTGCCTGTGCTGCTCCAATTGGTCCATTCCTTTTTATAAAAATGTAATTTAACCCAATATTCAACAAAGACGTTGTAATTGTCGCCAAAGCTAAGTACTTTGTCTTTTCTGCATAAAAGATATAATTTACAACCATGTAGTACATCCCTGTAAAGGCGAAACCTAATGATATCCATAAAACATATACATAAGATCCTTGAAATTCCTTCCCTACAAAAATCTGTATTATCGATGGCGCTGACATTCCATAAATAAGGGTTCCCAACAAAATTATTATAAAGTATAAATATGTCAACTTAACTATTTTAATATTTGTTACATACGATTTTTGATTCAGCTTTTTAAAAAGCCATGGGGAATATGCATGATTAAATGCTGTCACAAAAAGTAATATTAGACTGCCTAATTGGAATCCAACTGTAAACAGACCCGTTTCTGCAAGACCAATCATTTTAGAAATAAAAATCCTGTTTATTGAGGAATTTAAAATGCCGGCTAATGCGTGGGGAATCAAAGGAATACCAAAATTAAGTGCATGTTTTAAATATATTTTATCAATAGAAAAATATATACTAGCGCTATTTTTCATGATCATTAACCCAATCGGAGCAAATATAAATGGAGCTGAAACAATCGCAAACACTTGTCCGCGCCAGTTTAAGTTAATCATTACGACAAAAATTATTGACATAATAGCACGAAAAATAGTTCTAGTATTAATGAACAAACCATAATGGCGCGGCTTATTACGTACCTGCCAGTGGGCCAGTATTATATTATTAATACTTAATGCAGTTGCTGAAACAGGGACTAACCAAAGCCACGAAGCTGGAAAAGAAAAAAGATTTGAAATGGCTGACTTTGTCACAAGAACTAAAAGTGTAAAAATGGCTCCGATGTACATAGTTGCCATAACTACTGTACCGAAGTAAACAGGTGCTTGAAATCTATCCTCTGCAAAATATGCCCTCGAGTATGCCCCGGCAAAATTACATCCACCTAAAGCAACTGCAATTGATAACATTATATTAAAAACAGAAACATAACCATAATCTTCTGGGGAAAGATATCTGGTCAAAACAGGGAGAAGAAAAAAAGGGATAGCACTGTTTATGAGAGAGAAAATGCCATAAGTTCCAGCAGAACGAAGTAAATCAGTTTTGGAGATAGTTCTAAATGTTTTTACAATCTGCATGTCTTTAAGACCCCCAAAAATGTTATGGCAAGTTACTTTATGAATAGCAAAAATATAATAAGTTTCAGGAGTAGTTAGTAAAAACTTGTGTCTTTGCGTTTCAGATTGCATTACACAGTATTATAAATCACTGCTATATCCAAAATGGTCAAGTTTCACTTTAAAAAAGATGTAAAATATCCCGGTATTAATTTATAAAGATACACCAAAAAAGATAATTATGTTCACCACCTTTTCTTAACATCTAGGCACGTTACTTGTTTTATAAAATAACATCTCCGAAAAAAGAAAATAAAACAACAGAAAATCCATAGGACCTACAAATGCTCCTGTATCTGTGCTGATTCTAAGTAGTAGGGCAATGCCAATAAACCCAAGCAAGATGCTTCGAAATGCTTTCCTAATAATGCCGATTATAATCAGCATTATTAGAATTATGCTCCCAATACCCATGAAAGAGTGGAAATTAAGGAAAGAGTTATGTAAATTAAAACTCCATTGCTCCATATAATTTATTGTAGATAGTTTAGCGCCAAGTAATATCCCTTTCATAGAAGCAATATTTTTCATGTAGTTACCAGCTATTTCAATTCTAGGGTTATTATTAATATCTTCATACGTAAAACGCATAGTAACTTTAACTATAAATTCTATTTGCGGCTTAAATAAATGATAGGATAAAAGAAAAAAAAGAACCATCAAAAAAAAGAATAGAATTGCCTTTACCTTGTGATTTTTTAATTTATACATGATAATCCCTACAAGTATTATTCCAGAAGATATAATCCCAGACCTCCCAAGACTCCAAACAGAAATAATGAATCCACAACAAGCAGGCCAAATTGAGATTTTACAGTTAATTCCTTTTTTTAATTGACATATATAAAACAAACTACTACCGAAAATCGCAAGCCAGGAAAAAGTGTTCCGGCTAGATTGTGTAAAAACAAAATTTGGATCAGTTCCCTTAATGATTATAAAAAACGAAAATAGGATAAATAATATTATTGGAGTTGCAATTATTTTCAACTTAATTTTTTGCTGACTCAGAAGATAACCATTTAACAAGCTACTTAATATCGAGATGATATTAAGTACAGATAAATTTATTTCTCTATTTTGAATTAAGGCAGACGCAATGATGAAAAAAGTAGATAAACATATGTAAAATATAAGTAAATAAATATTTTTTTTAAACTTAAGCCTCTGATTACAAGCTAGAAAAATTAACGGAGAAAGAGCTATCAGTAAATACCATAAAATAGGGTAGGAAAAAAAATTTAAAAACATGCTTACATATAATAATGCAACGTATATCGAAAATAAGTGCGTTTGTTTTGTCTGCACTTTCCATTGTCCCTCCGATCTAAGGTAACTATCGATAGATCTTATCATTCAAATCGACCAATAAAACCTACTGTTCTTTCCTTTAATAAACCCCATCTCAACATTTAGTGGAGTCAAGAATTCCCGGACAGACACTCTGCAAGAAAGCCAGGTAGTTCTGCTTCCAATTCGGAGTCCAAAATTCTTCCGCAATTAATGGATCAATTCTGCCGCTACTACAGTCCTGAATCTTCGTTACGAGGTCGTCAGCATCTGAAAAGACAGTGAAAGGGTGAGTTGGATAAGAAAATTTCGCCTTGGGAGTGTCCCATAAAAAGATTCTATTCACCAAACCAATTGCCTCGAACAGCCCTGTTGAAACTTCGCTAACGACAATATCAGTTGTTTCAAAGGCTTCTAATAGCTCTTTATCCCATTCAATAATGACATCACCAGCTTTTCGACCATATGACCGAAGCACGCGCTCTCTCTCCAGTGGGTGAGGACGAAACACAGTCCGATAATTTGATCCAAGCTCTTTTGCCAGAACAGTACAAAAGGATAGATACTTCTCCGTTTCAATTCCGTCTCCGAGCACAATCAGGTCTATTTTCTGCCGATTTGAACTCATTATACGCTTCAAAGATTCTGTGCGATCAGGGTTACCGATATTCAATTTCATAACAGGGGCGTTTATCTGGTCGGTCCACCACTTCCCGTAGCTAAGAAAGTATTGGGGAAGCGTTTTTTTATACTCTTCACTCGATCGCAAGGCTTCAGCGAAGTTATACGCATAGTGCCCTGCAGTGACCATACCGTGTTGATATTCGGCGGTAATGATGCCACTGTCATGAGCGATCGTATTGATAACGGAGGAGCAACCATAACACCCCTCCTCTCGAATCAGAATCCGCGTCCCAGTTTGTTGGAAGAGACGTGAGTACAAGTGCCTCCTCACGGGAAGAGCCGCTATATTATTTGCAAGAATAGTTGTTAAAAAATTGCTCCGCTCCTCCGAAAGCGACCAATCGAGCAGATTTCGGGCTCTTCGTGTTACGAATTCTATTAGGGCCTTAGCACACTCACGGTGTTTTACACTGGTGAAAAACTTGCCGTAAAGCGAGGATATCCCCAAAATAGGAGCGTCGAATAAAACTCTGTTGTTATACCGTGGAAAAGGCCAGTGCCAGTCGACAAACAAAGCTTCCAACGTAATAGTTTTATCTGCTGCAGCAAACGCGAAGTGGTCCGATAGGCGGTTTAAATAGAGTTCGTTACGCAACACGTGACTCCCGGAAGCAGAGATCAGAATAGATCCCTTAAGATCCCGCCCCTTAAGAATATTGTGAGCGCAGGATTTCAATACTGCAAGATAAGCACTTTGAGGACGAGGTGTGCATTGTTCAGATTGCAAGGGCACCTCGTAAAGAAGATCTCTTATGATAAAGCAGATAAAGACATTACGAATCAAGGGCCACATTAAATACCCTGTCTCGGGGCATCTGAAGTTGAGGATTCCTTCGTCATTTTCTATCTCGAGAATATCCTGTAGCGTAATCATCGGTTTTACACGAACCTCTCTCTCACTAACGCGCATATCTCGCTGGAACTGCATTCTGCAACACAAACTCCGCTATCAGCCAGTCTCTCCAACGTGTCAATGTCGATAGAGATAAGATAAATAGATGGTTATTGAACTAAAATACCAGGTAATTCCTTATGACATACAATAAATTAGCAAAATCTATAATTCGCATTCTTTAAACTAATTAATAGCTAAATGTTTTTTAATTATTATTTTTAATTTGACTATAATTTATTCAACTAGAAAATGTCAATATTTTAATCACACGTGTCCAAGATAGGAAAATAAAAAAGTAAAGCCTCCGTTATTGGGATATCATTAAGTTGCGACACAAAAGAATCCCAAAGAAACCACGGAGGCAGAACAATGATAAAGTGCATGAGCCTAT
>JAPCWD010000021.1 GCA_025943965.1 Synergistaceae bacterium DZ-S4 | reverse complement strand
CCCCGTAATCCGGCATTTTGTAGCAAGGTTTTTGCAGCCCCGGCGGGAAAAGCCTGTCTGTTATCTCCTTGTCGCTTAAGTCTTTTGCGGATCCCCACTCGAGGCTTGTTTCCCCGGCACGTTTGAGCACGTCTATGACAGTTGTCCGTGAACAGTGACATGCTGCGGAGATCTGTTTGTTGCTGATCCCAAGGCTGCGAAGCCTTAGGATCTCCCTGTAATTGGCCATCTCTAATGACCCCTCCTCAAATAATGTATTTGCATCACCTGGATGCTGAATGCATTATATTGATAGAGGTTCAGTGAGGTAATAAAAAGGTGGAGGGGTGTACAACTCACCCGGCAGCAGTGTTCAGTTTTGAGCGGTCAGGGTGTTCAACTCACGCGGTCAAAGTGTTCAATTTGATGCGGCATATGCAGAATACTCGGAAGATTGGTCGGCGAACAGGGCATACTTAAGTCAAGACTCGCTCCAAAAATTACCATCAAGAGCTGCGTAGGTTAACAGGAGTCCTAATGAAATTGCGAACTTAATTTGACACTAGCTGTTTTTCGCTCAATGAGTTTTGTACCCATGTGTGCTAAGACCCTTGATATATAAGGGTTTTCAGCTCGCTTAATCTTTTACCCTTGACATCAAGACAACAGTCTCAACGTGGAACGATAGGCTCACCTCGATGTCAGGTCTGTATTTTTCATTTTGTCCGTTCGCGGAAATAGGTCAATAGTGGATTTAATGGGTACTATCGGTTCGCGGGAACAGTTCAACAGCTTTTGTCCGTTCGCGGGAATGAGTCGAGATATGGTTTAAAATACCTCAAAGCTTGGATTCATAGGATCTTATTTTGTGCAAATGATTTTAACAAGTCAGCACTTGGATGATCTGCAAGAGAAACCAGTTTATTTGCTAAAACAATTGGCACAAGTGAGTTGTAATATAAATCACATTTTAATGCTGTAATATTGGACAGAATTACATGAATATTGATATAATTTTCCATTTGCGGTTCTGCCAGTGCTTGGGTATTGGGGATTGTTGCTACATACACATTGCTATGTTCAGATTTAAAAATAAGCTTATGGCCATAATAGGAAGAGCTTGCATATGGTTCGTTGTTTCTCGCTTGTCCAGGAATAATATATTTGTAAATATATCTGTTCCCAAGTAACAAGATTTGTTTCGGGATCATTTTTTTCGACACTTGCTCAGCATGCTCTACAAACGAACCACCCTTTTCAAGACCAACAATATATATGGTATGATATCTATTCAAATAAGTGATTAGCTTTCGCATAGGTTTGTGAATATTCGCAGTTTGACCAAAGAAGGCAAGTGGCCCGTCTTTTATAAATAAAGTCTCGGACAAAAGGCTTGGTTTTATAGAAAGCATTTGTTTTATTAGAAAAACAGCTATAATTTGCTCTACTGTGGTCGATAGGTAACCTAGGATTCCTCCGGCACCAAGCTCATTATCAATAGCTTCATGAAGACGAAATATGTCGGTGAGATATATCTTTCCACTGCAATGCGGACATGTGATAGTGTATGTAGATGAAAGGTCTTTTGCCCGAATATCAACCCCTTCGTTGCAAGAAGGACAAGTCGCTAAATGCCAAATAACATTTTGAGATGAAGAATTGTACTCTTCAAAAATGAGCCACTTCAATGCATCAATAAACCCATTACGTTCTGGTTGGGTACAGAAGAAGTCATAAATGGATTTTCTAACCGAACTAATAAGATCAGCTTCACCGTCAAGAGTAATACCCTTCGTTGGTACAACCAACTTAATCCGCTGAATGTTTTGAAGCTTTGAGAAATCGTCAGGGTCAATAAAGGGCTTGATTTTTAAATCAATTAAATCTTGATGTTTAAAAAATAGCGCGCCAAATTGGAAAAATGCAATGGTGGATGATGGGAATTCTTCCTTTACAAAAACGTTGGTATAGCCACCATCAATAGCTATAATATTTTTAATCGGATTATGAACAACCTCTTCAAGCATATGAATTTCTATGTCAGCATCATCGACATCATCCTGATAGGGAGGGACTTTACACTTTGAAAGAAAAGATTGCACCTCGGCGTCATTGATTATATTCGTATGTGCTGTTTTACTTGCTCTTTCAAATGGTTTGTTTGAATAGTCATTTCCATAGCTCATATAATCAATCTCCTTGTGCAGTAAATCTGTCAACTTGTACGGGAACAATAAAAGCATTAGAGTATGTTTTCATACGAATAAATCCTTTATCACTCCCGGAACTGTATCGGATTAAACTATCACAAAAGTCCTCAAAATCGTAAAACTTTTTGATTTCCTTTAATTCATCATCATTGTTTAGATGAGCGATAAACCAGTTTTGAGTGTTCTTTAATATATTAGATGAAATGGAACTAACTTCTTGTGTAGCATAAATAAGTCCGATATTTAATTTTGCACCTTCTTTGGCTATACGATTATATACTCGGCTCAAATCCTTATCATCCTTTTGAGGAAACAAGTTATGTGCTTCTTCAAAGTAAAACTGAATAAAGTTATTCGGGCGATTGTTAACAAAATTATCCATAGAATTTCTAAAGACGCTTAAACAGATTTTTTCTGCAAATGTTTTTTGTATGTTAGGATCACCCTGAGATAAATCAATAATTACGATATCTCCACGTCTAAGACAGTTGACGATATCAGTTTCAAAGGATGTATCAGATTGTATAGTATGATAATCTTTCAGTGGTACCAGCTTTCTAAAACCACTTAGACTAGCAACACCAGACAAATTACGCTTTCTAGTCAAGAACACCAAAAGAGCCTTCAAATCCTCATCTACCCAGTCATGGCCTTTTTGTGAGCGATAGTTTACAAAAAACGGATCATCTTGGTTATCCGCTACCCATGTCCAAAATGCAAGTGCATCATCGAGGCTTATTCCGCTAGAAGGATCAAGTGTCTTCCCTGACATTATTTTGCTATTAATATCTTTATGTCCAGAAAACTTAACTTTGTGATTTTTCGGAACTATAAAGCCTGCGGCCTTTAAACAGCATTGATAAACTGCTACCTTACGTGCCCACCTAGTATACGCTGAACCGAATTTATCTTCTGGTTCTTCAAAATCAACAGAAATAAAGCTCTTAATATAATCGCCGGTTTCGTCTGCAAGTAAACTGCTTATTAACTCATACCCAACAGCAATATCCTTAAAAAAGTTTACCTTTAACACCTTGAAACCAGGTTTATCAAGAACACTGTATCGTGTTGTAATACTTGAGTATTTTTCAAATATAGCGGTTCCTTCATCTTGTAAATTCGCATTTGCGTATTCACCATTCATGTCAAAGATAATCTGTCCGACTTTATATTTTGGAATTCCTTCATCATTAAATTGCTTGACATTATCAATAGGAGAGGTTGTTGATGCATTAGTACATATCTCTTTAGCTTTATTGCTTATTTCTGTTGTAGCTTCAATAATCTTCTTTACAGTATTTGATTTACCGGTTCTTGTCATTCCAAAAAGAGCTGTCCGCTTTCCAAGAAAGTCGCTGGGACTAACATAAACGGGGACATCTGTGTGTGCTTCTTGAAAACGACGGCTTGAACTGTACCTTATCTTACCGATTCGATAATCAGTTGTACTTCCAACAGATGTATTTCCATCTCTAAAATTAACTATTTGTTCCAGTATTTCTCCTACTGGTTTGTAAGCAACATAATTATGCGCGCTATAGTAATTTTCAACATCAGCTCCGAATTGAATTTTTCCATTGCTATCACGGAAAAATGTTCCCAAAATACGGCATTCAAGTCCTGAGAAGCTGAATGTGTATTTTGTAAAGTCATCAAGTTGACTTTTTTTGCCCGATGTCTTCAAGTTGTCCTTATAGTACTCTACCATAGAAGCAATAACATCGTTATCAGTTGGTAGTTTCGCTGGCTTAATTGCTCTTAGCAAAAGACATTCATCAACATCATCATTTTCGTTTTCATAGAAAGCAAGAATAAAGGTACCTTGAGGAATACCGCCTACCCTTTCTTTCCACGCGTCTGTTATCAGCAGATATGCTTTATCAAAATCGAGGTAAAATGGTCTTCCGACGAACAAATCGGGCTTTTTAGCTTCTTTAAAAATATCTACTATTGCCAGGTTTTGTACTTCTTGCATCAGTCCCATATTTATTATTCCTCCGTTTTTATTTTTGCTTTTAATGAAGGCTCCTCAAAACGAATCATAGACTGCTTTCCGTAATCTTCGTTAGCCTCAATGCTAATCCATTTGCGTTTTGCTCTTTCGGCACAAAATCCGGTTGTGTTGCTTCCTCCAAATGGGTCAAGAACAATATCGCCTTCATCTGTAAGAAATTCAATAAAAAAACTCGCTAATTCAAGAGGCATTCGTGCAGGATGCGGTGTTATTCCACGTTGCTTACATGTTTTTGTAAAAAAATCATTTGATTTGGTGTTTGAAATACTAAACATTGAATATGGAAGGCGTAATTCTTTATTTTCATCAATTTGTTCCAATTCTAGTACATTGTGCGATATACTTCCTTTGTTATCAGATAAAAATCCTTTTTCACTAATAACATGTTCAGACGGCCGCTTCCCAGAATTGAATTTTCCAGATTTCAAAAGCCGCTTCATGCTCTTGCTATACGGTCGTAAAACTCTGCGGTTATCTGCTTTGGGAAAATCAGAATTAGCCATCCACCAAATGTGAGTAAAGCTGTCAATTGCACGTATTCGATTAATCGTAACCCATTGAGCAGGTGATGGTAACCTTGCTGGATTATAGCAAACAAATTCTTGACATAATCTCAAGCCAGCTCGTTCGTTATTAACGAAACTTAAAAGAGAATTAATAGTAAGAAGTGACTGCACAGGCCGGTTCTTTTCCCATGCATTCCCCATTTCTATTACAATCGATCCATCTGGAGTCAGCACACTGGAGAATATTTCCGCGAGCCCGCTAAACCATTGCAAATAATCATCTCCAGTTAAATTTCCGTATTGCTTTTTATTGTTTAGAGGAAATGGGGGAGATGTTAAGATAAGCTGTACTTTACCTTTAAGGTTCAGACGGCTTATTATTTCTTCGCATTTTCCTATGTAATATTTTCCGTAATCAGTGCTATAAAGCTGATTATACATACGCATCCATCCTTTACTGTTATCGTTTTTCCGAAAATACCAGCAGATGATCTAAATACCTAAAACTCGCACATTGGTGCGAGTTTAGCATGTGTCAATCTAACAGCGAACCTTGCGGAGCAAGTGAGTTCGGCTTAAGAATATGTGATTTCATTATTTGGCTTCCAGCATACATCTTGTATTCGATGCCGCTATGAACTGCCATGATAGTTGCGGCTTCCGCTTTTGCTTTTACGACTGCATCGTCTATTTTATCGTCACCCTTTACCTCAATAAGCTGATATGAGCCGTCAGCCATCTCTGCAAAGAAGTCGGGGTAGTAGAGGCGGATGCGCCGTGACTCGGGATCATAATACTGAATCGACAGATCTCCCTGATTGCTAGTAAACATTCCCGTAAAATAGACTTTTTTGACCTTATCGCTTGTGACATACTGTAGGAAGCATTCCTTCTCCGGCATGGAATCGAATACATATGTATCTGCATGAAATGTCTTTGCAGATTCTGCGGGCTTGAGCTGCGGATCCCTATTAGTAATAACAAGATTAGGATTGCCTGAAAATTCGTAATAACCACCTTCTTTTGGCTCTTTCAAAAGGACAAGCTCACAATCTTCAGTTCTTACCTTACTGTTTACCTCAAAGAGTGTGTGAAATATCTGAGGAATGATTATATCATTGAGAACTTCGTTATATTTGTTGACCGTTTCGAGAATAATTTCCTCACCATCTATTGCTTCTCTGATGATTTGTGCTGCTAGGATACAAGAGATGTTCATGTAACGAGCAATCTCTCCAGCAAGGGAGAACGCACTGTAGCGCATGCGCTCTCTCAGGTCGTCGATGTTAGTTTCTTTGATCGTCATATCGTGAGAGATGCTGTCCTTCTCATACATTTTGGAGGCATATTTCGAGAAATCCGTATCTCGCAAAGCAAAATCTATTGGATCACTGTAACCCTTTTCGGTAAGGCTGTACTCACGCCATATACGCTTAAGCTTTATCGTCCTTGGCGGTGGCAAAACTCTGACCTTGTACCGTTGGCGCTCTTTCGTCGCAGGGTTGGACATATCGTTGATGTCCATATTAAAGTTCTTGTTCAATTCGTCGTTGAGAATGTCGTAGTTGTCCTTAGAGAGGAACACAGTAGCGGTCAACTGCTCAGACGTAATCTTGCGGAGGCAGCGCATTGTAGCTTGAAGGACAAAGATTTTCGACTGAGGACTACGGAACATCGCCACACCGAAGAGGGAGCGGCAGTTCCAGCCCTCGCGCCCTTTACCAACAAGGATAAGGATTTGCTTCTGACTGCCCTGTGTACCAGGCACATCAAGGTCATTGAAGTTTCGGATGTCCTCGCTCTTTGTTATTTTCTCATCGCCGACGTTAACCAGAATCTTTGATAATGGAACACCTAAGTCGGCAAGAATTCGCTCAACTATCGGGCGGACTTCCTCATCGGCCTCCTTAATCGTTGTTGCGAAAATAGCAAGTTTAGGCGGTAAGCCTTCAAAAGTGCGACCGCCGTAGGTTTCCCAGAAAGTTTTTACTACAATGCGAAGGAACTCCTCGCTTTTTACATTCTCAAAAGCTTTCAGATCGGCGTCTTTAAGAAAGCCGTTCTGGATGGATTCCTTCAATCCATAAGCATAGACAACCTCTGGTAGAAGTTGCTTGTTTACATAGGGAGTGCCCGTATAGTTATAGCAAGCTACAATCGATGTGCTTTCGGCGAGCATATTAATAGTATCCCTCAGGCTTGTCTTCTTGCCACTCGATGCCCGAATATGCTTTTCTAGGTCAGCGCCGAAGAGATGATGTGCTTCATCGACATACACTCCAAGTTGATTCAATCGACAGAGTTTCTTGAATCGTTGATTCTCCATGAGAGAGGAAGCATCCTGCACATCCTCGTCCTCGTCATTACCATAGACAGATGAGAGTAGTGAGCCAGACTTAAACAGCACATCAGCAGGCTTGTCTGCTTTACGTTTTTTCTTGACAATAATCTTCTGTGTATTCGAAATAATTATATTAAAGTCTGAGTCGTCGAGAGTGTGGAGAGTAGTCCCGCTTTCCTCAAGAAAATGGAATTTAATGTTCGCGTCTAGTACCTTGGCGTACTCCGGTGGCACAACTTTCGTTTTGTCGAATGTGATAATCTCACGAAGAGACTGGAGGACTGTCTTATCGGGAGCGAACACGAGCGCATTATGACAGAACCGCTTATCACGGGGATACTTATTTGCAAGGAGAAACTCATAGAAGATACACGTCGCCATTAAGATGGTTTTCCCGAGCCCCATCGTTAGGGCATAGATATAATTCGGGTAATCTTCCTTATACCTCTTCATCTGCTTGAAAAGGATTTCGGTCTGCTTAGCCACTGCTTCGGGCAGATATACGGACTTGCCGTCGGAGGTTTGTCCGAAGTCAAAGAGCGTCATTTGTCCATCCTTGCGGACTGCATAATATGACGCATCTGAAAAATGGGCACGCTTGTTGCGCCAGTCATCAAAAATTTCATATACTTGGGCATTACCCAAAAACTCTTTAATAAAGACATACATCTCCAAGGCTTCAAACTGCGGCCGGCGAAGGAAAGCTGTCGGGTTTTCTTCGCGGTCGTTGTAGGCTAGGAACTTCCGTGTTAAGTCGTTGTAGCGGGAACGTATCTTCCGGCGGTTTACCTGGTAGTAGCGATATAGCTGTTCATAAAACGCAAAATTGTCTGTCGTTTGGCTTGACATTATCGCACCTCCACTTCCAAGGACTCGGAGAGCAAGTCGGTAATCTTGACTTTAATTGTGCCTGCACCTTCGGGGATGTCGTAGATTCCCTTAACCATCTCTTTTTTACCTGGAACGTCCATCACGGACGGTTGCATGACAGCGCCGTCGTAGTTCCAGTCAATCATCACGGACTCGACGAGTTGACGCCAATCCTCCACGAATTCTTTCTGGAGCGAAAGCTTCTGCATAAGATTCAACGGATAGAAAGCGCGTATGACGAGCCGTCCACCCTCGATGGCGATGTCGGCTTCAGAGTCGCGCTTCAACTGCAGGTCTGCCTTGTCGCGTAAGATATCAACAATCTCGATGTCGAGCTTATATTCGGAGAGTTCTGCCTCGAGAGAAGCCTTGAGATCAGGCTCGTGACCCATGCAGATAAGCGTAATCTTTTCGACGGGTTGTTTCGGGTTCTCCTCTTTGCGTTTCTCGTAGGCCTTGTATGGGAGGTTCGCTTTAAGTTCCTCCAAGTCGGCTTTTGTGGCAATTCGGTTGACGGGCATAATTTTTACCATCCGACCGTCGAGTTCTCCGTCCCAGATGTCGCTCTGGGGAAAGGGCTGAATCTCCAAAGCTTCAATGAGTAAGTCACGCGCCTCGACAGGGTTGCGGAAAAACTCATAGTTGTTAACGTTATAAACCTCGAAGCCCGTATAAGGTAAAACTTCGGTGGAATCGTCAGTTTCAACCTCATTAACTCTGCTTTCGTCGTCCTCTGCACTGGCAGCAACAAGGTAGTTCTTACTGTCTTCAGCGACTCGTTCTTCCTCCTGATAATCTTTACCGCCAGTGAGAAGTGTGAATTGCGGCTTGGCTTCCTGCTCAGCATCCAACTCTGCGGCAAGGGTGATGAGCCGCTTCGTCGTGGTCTGAATTGCACCGAGGTTAATATCCGCACCGATAAATCGACGTCCCAGTTTCATAGCGACTGCCTGCGTGGTACCGCTACCCATAAAACAATCAAAAATTAAGCCTCCCGGTCTGGATGAAGCTGTGATGATTCTGTCAAGTAAGGATTCCGGCTTTTGAGTTGGATATCCCTGCCGCTCATACGAACTTGTAGCAATCATACCAATATCTGTCCAGTAATCTTTCACGTTAACAAGCGTATACCGTCCTTTATCATCCTTGTAATAGGTTTGAGCTGGGTTTTCACCTGACCATGGAAACATATAAGATTTTTCCTTTATTGGATTAAAATAAAATTCTTTCGTTTTAGAATACATTAAAATCGTGTCATGCTTTTTGGCATATCCTCTCTCCCCTGCTCCTCCTGACTTGTAGCACCATGCAATTTCATTAACTAAATTGTCCACACCAAATATTTCATCTAGAATGATTCTTAAATAATGGCTTTTGTGCCAATCACAATGCAAGTATAAACTACCTTCATCTGAAAGCATTTCCCTCATAAGTATTAATCGCTCGTACATAAACTGTAGATATTCATCGTTAGTCCAGATATCTCCATACTGCTTTTCCTCGAAGGACGACGAGTCGCTGGTAACGGTCTGCCCACGTAGCTTTATTTTTTTCTTATAGTCCGCTTTTGAATCGAAAGGTGGATCTATGTAGATTAGGTCGACCTTACCACGAAATTCCTTTAAAAGATGGCTCATAACTTGGAGGTTATCACCCCAGTAAATACGATTAATCCACCCGTCTCGCTCTTCTCCATAACGTTCACGTAACTGGGCGGGATAATACTGCGTGGAACGATATGGGCGTTTACCGGTCCACCTAAGTTCAGGAAAGCCCTTAATCGTAGGGCGCTCTTTAAATTCAAAAGTAAGTTGTTCACTCATTATAATCATTCCTCCGGTTTACTCTATTTATCACAGTAGAAGCGAAAGTCACATTCGCTGCATGTCTTCGACGAGTCTGAGCGATGCGTGAAGTCTTTCCGCAGAATTTTATGTACCGTGTCGTCAAACGCTTGAATCGTTGCGTCCACCGCAGTCTTCTGGTATGGGTAGGAAATAGTCGGCACTCCACTTTCCTCGCCTGTGTAGTATAAATGCATCTTACTAACCTTCTGTCCAGTGCGCTCTTCCACTAGATGAGCATAAACTTGCAACTGACGCCGGTAATGTTCGAGCCGCTCCGCATCCCTAAAGATATCGGGCTTTTTCTCGGACTTGAAATCCACGAGTTCCACCGTATCGCCATCACCCTTAATGAGGTCAATCTTGCCCTCGATAATGTAGTCTGGTTTAACGAGCGAAACATCGACCTCAGCTTCTTTAAGAGTGTGCCACTGTCCTGCTTGACGCTCAGCATAACGAAGGACCTGCTTAAGAGCTGCATTCCGTTGCGGCTCGGCGAGGTATGTCCGCTCGCTCTTCGTCAGTGATGTGTAATTTGCATCAAACCAAGCCACGATGTTGTCGGTTTGGATGAGGTGTTCCTCATGTCGGAGAACGGCACGGTGAATATCCTCGATTGTCTGATGTACAAGCATACCAAACAACATAGCGTTCACCCGGACGGGTGCAAACTCCAGTTCCTTATAGAACTTATATTGAATGGAACAGGCTTCGTAAACAGCGATGTGCGATGTAAAAGAGAACGTGTCTTTGAGGTTAACATCTTTTACACTCTTGAAATCGAACTCAGAGAGATCGAAACTCTCACTCTCCACATTCAGAAGGTCCTCATAGATTTCTTTAAAATACATCGACGGCGTCCGCTTGTCCTCATTGCAAGTAAGCACAAGAAGGTCTTGAGCGCGTGAAAATGCAGTATAGTAAAGCCGCCAGAAGTCAAAGAATTTAGTCTGGTCATACGGCTCAAACGCGGGGCGTTTGTAATACTTATCTTCCACGACTTGCATAATGTCTTTATAAGCCTTTCGCGGAATGTTTCCCAAGGAGTCTACAAATACAATCGGGAACTCCATCCCCTTCGATTGATGAATTGTCAAGAATGAAACACACCCACTCGGCGCATACTCCGCATCGTCCTCATACTCTGAAATACCCCCATCAAAGAGTAATCGAAGGTAAAGGTTAAAAAAACGCTCTGTAGTACTATCAATCCATTTAGCACTTAACACATCTATGTGATGCAGGTATTCGAATTTATTAACGACTTGTGTGAAAAGTGCGATATTTCTCGCAGGACGTATATCAACTACACTAACCCTCATATCCGTACTGAGGATGTCTGAGAAAGGCTCAAATTGAAACATCTGATAAATCAAGCCGGAATAAGCATAATCAGTCGTATCTTTAAGACCAGCATGAATCTTCCCGCGACGGCGTATCCAGTTACGCAAGTCGGCTGATTCTGGTTTCTCAAGATAGGCGTTCGCAGTAATCACACAGCCACGGTAATATCTATAGTGCTCAGGCTGTAGGAATTGATATTCCTCATTCTCAAGTCCTATGACATATTTTGGGAACATCAGCATAAGGCAGCCTATTAACAGTCGAATCTCGTCACGCTCAAAGAACATGTCAGAGCGGGGCGAGTAAACATTCACTCCATTATCCTCTAAGTATCGAGCAAGACGTGTGACACGAGGGTGTTTCACAGAATTGAAAAGGAAGGCTATCTGGTTGTAGTCCGTCAGTTTACCCGATTCCATCATCCTGCGGATAAAGAGTAAAATCTTCTCACACCACTCGTCCAAATCCTCGTAGCTAGCTAGTTTCACAACAGCGGGACTATTAAGCGTAGACTTGGTGTGAGGGTTGATGGTCTTATCATAACGGAAATTTTTCCAACGAAAACGGAACCTCGCTCCGTCGGTCGTTGCCATCCAATTATTGTAGAAATCTACGATATCACTGTTCGAGCGATAGTTCATAACTAGAGGGACTACCCTACACTCACCATCGGCAAACTTCGAAGGAAACTCAAGAATATTCCGGATGGTAGCTCCGCGGAAACGGTATAGACCTTGGTCATCATCCCCTACAACACAGATGTTTTTATGGCCTCCGCCGAGAAGGAAGACAATTTGTTCTTGGATGTAGTTCGTATCCTGATACTCGTCTATCATGATGTACTGAATTTTCTGTTGGATTTCAGCAAGTATGGAGGGATTATTTACTAATAGCCAATATGCCTCCGTCTGAATAGCAGAGAAGTCCATGAGGTTGTTCTCGGAGAGAAGTTCCTGATAAACTTCTAACATTCCGCCGAGAGCTGCAATTGCCGGGTCAGGGTCCGCCTTCAACACATCGGGGGCGATTAATTCCTCGGTGAGGTTATTGACATAACTACAGATCTCACCTGCTTGCCGCCACGCACCGCCTTTAGACAGCACAGCATCAATACCATGGATATTGCGAAACTTATGAATGTTTTGGAATACCGTATAGGTCTGGTCGAACTGATCAATCGTCCTATAGTTCTTCTTAAGTCGGGTATATTCCAAATGTTCTTTTATAATACGAAGGCAAAGCGAGTGGAACGTCCCAATATACATCTCGTTGATGTTAGCAACAATACCACGCTCTGCGAGTTCGTTTGTAATTCTTGTCACAAGTTCCTTCGCTGCTTTTTCTGTAAAAGTCGCCATCAGAATCTGATCCGGATTAACACCACGCTCCTGTATAAGGAAAATAGCTCGCTGAACTAGAGTGTAGGTCTTTCCTGTACCCGGCCCTGCTGTAATTAGCACGGGGCCGTCTACACTCTCTATGGCGATTCGCTGACGCTCATTAGCTTTGCCGAAATCAAACATACATTGACACCTCTATTAGCGTTGTTTAACTTACTCCTCTTGGTCGGGCAGTATTTCCATTATGTCCGAAACATCGCAGTTTAGGGCTTTGCAAATCTTCACGAGAATATCTGTGTTTACGTTCTCGCCCTTTGAGAGCTTGGCAATAGACGATGAACTAATTTTGGCCGCCGCTCTCAAATCCTGCTTCCTCATATCTTTATCAATCAATAACTTCCACAACTTTTTGTAACTTACGGCCATAACAATCACCTCTCGATATTAACTCTTTTAGTATAGCAAAAATTATTGCAGTAGTCAATAAAATATTTTGAGTTCGCAGAATTTATTTACTGAACAATCCGTTTAGAACGAAAAGTGTTCAAAGCTGTACAAAAAATTATAGTAGTCGTCACTGAATAACGTGGATAATACAGTCACAGACTATATTTATGAGTAATTATAAGATATAATATCTGCAAGAAATCTATATAAAACGAGGAGAAACCTTGCAGAAATGAAACCCAAAACTA
>JAPCWD010000020.1 GCA_025943965.1 Synergistaceae bacterium DZ-S4 | reverse complement strand
CATGCATGGCTATGCTCAAACTTGCGGATAAATATTCAGCCATACGCCTTGAGGCATCATGTGAGAAGGCACTGTCATTTACTTCCTGCCCCAGCCTTAAGAACATACAGGCCATCCTTATATCAGGCCAGGATAAACTTACGCAGGAGACAGAGAAGAATGAGGATGCGGCAAAAGAAAAGACAGAACAGTACGGCTTTACGCGCGGAGCAGGATACTACAGGAGGAACGGATAATGCTGGATAACAATACTATATCCAAGCTGCATGAGATGAGGCTTTCCGTAATGGCACAGTCTTTTGACGAACAGATCAAAAACGGATGCTTTGCGGAAATGTCATTTGAAGAGCGCTTCGGCATGATCGTTGATTCAGAATGGTCAGCACGAAAAAGCAACCGTTTGACCAGGCTGATACAGAAGGCTAATTATTCGATTCCTGGTGCCTGCATAGAAAATATCGAATACCATCCTGACAGGAAACTGGATAAGACTCAGATAGCAAGACTGTCTACGTGCGCATATATTGAGGAAAATCATAATCTGCGCATTCTTGGCGCGACCGGGAGCGGGAAGACTTATATTGCCTGTGCACTGGGAATGGCGGCCAGCCGAAATTTCTATTCCGTCAGGTATGTGCGTCTGCCGGAACTATTCGCTGAGCTGGCCATCGCCCGCGGTGACGGTACGTATCGAAAGGTAATAAAGCAATATAAACAGGTAAAGCTTCTTATTCTGGACGAATGGCTGCTCTTCTCTTTGAAGGAGAACGAGGCCCGTGATCTGCTTGAAATAGTTGAAGCGCGCCATAAAAGGGCATCCACGATGTTTTGTTCCCAGTTCGACGTTGCCGGCTGGCATCTTAAAATAGGCGAACCCACTTTGGCTGACGCCATATGCGACCGGATCGTACATGATTCATATACGATAATGATCGAAGGCGATCCATGAGGAAGAAGAACGGGGTAAAGACCAAAAAGTAAAAATCATGGCCCGGAGGACGGTTCCCTCCGGGCACTTCTGACCTGTTCAGTAGATGCGGCGAGGGTGTTCAGTTTAGAGCGGTCAGAGTGTTCAATCTGAAACGGTCAAGGTGTTTATTTTGAGCGGAATATGCAGTATTCGATCAGGTAGATCGTAACGAGCCTTATGTATGAATCAGCGTTAGGGAATATCCCAATCGGCCTTGTTCGCCTCCGGATCTCTTTGTTAAGGCGTTCCAGCATGTTGGTCGAAGATATTTTCCTTGGATCTACGTCCTCCAATCCGTAGAAAGCCAGTGAATCATCAAGACCTTCTTCAAGTATCCTGACCGCCTTTGGAAAACGTCCTTCATATTTTTCTGTCAAACGCTCTGCCCGGCGACGTGCGTCCTCTTCTCTCGGGGCAGTCCATATTTCTTTGAGTTCAGATGCGAATGCTTCTTTTGCATGATGCGGAACATTTACCAGAATGTTGCGCATGAAATGCACTTTGCAACGCTGCCAGGAAGCACCCGGGAATTCTTCAGCTATTGCTGATTTCAGGCCGGAATGAGCATCCGACACTATCAGAACAGGTCCAGTCAAGCCCCGTTTTTTAAGATTCCTGAAAAGCTGTGAATAGCTCTCCTTGGATTCTTCCATCATCGGTTCTAATGCCAGTATCTCTCTCTGTCCTTCTCTGTTTACTCCGCACACAATCAGCACGGCCATGCTTATTACTCTTCCGTCCACACGGACCTTCTCATAAAGAGCGTCTGTCCAGAGGATGGGATATGTAGTGCCTGAAAGATCCCTCGTGCGAAATGAACTTACCTGGTCATTCAGCCCTTTGGTCATTTCACTCACTTGGCTCTTTGATATGCTTTCAATGCCAAGGCTCTTAGCCAGCTTTTCCATGCGCCTTGTTGAAACACCCTGGACAAAGGCCTCCTGTATCACATGTATCAATGCATTCTCGCTGCGCTTGCGCTCCGTAATGAAGAAAGGGATATAGCCGCCAGTCCTTAACTTGGGGACCATCAGATACATCGTTCCCATTCTCGTATCAAGTCTTCTGGGTCTATAGCCGCTTCTGTAGCCGGTACGGGTTTCAGAGTGTTCATTCTTGTCCGCGCCTGCCTTATTTGAAATCTCTGCTTCCATGAGCCTGCTGCAAAGCCAGTCCAGCATGGAAAGCATCGGGTCGGGTTCCGACAGACACTGCAGTAGCAATTCTTCAAGTCCTGTGTTATTCTTTTTCAAAGCCATTGGGATTCTCCTTTTTGTAAGTGTCTCGAACACATTTAGTTTAAAGGAGCCCTAATGGCTTTGCTATATCTTTTCTTCAGCAAAATTGCGAACTTGATTCTACTCTATCAGTGGATTATTGCTTGTTAAAAACCAATATTAAAATCAACTGGTGGCCGGATAATATGACTCGTGTAAGTGCAGCGATAATAAAAAATTCTGATAACGAAATACTGATCTGTCAGCGGGGGCCCGGCGGGTCCTGCGAGTTTTTGTGGGAATTTCCGGGAGGAAAGATAGAACCCGGCGAATCCCCGGAAGAATGCCTGGTCCGGGAATGCCTGGAAGAACTTGAGATAGAGATCGAGGTCCTGGACCTCTTTGAAGAGACAAAATACTCATATCCGGAACGGGAAATAGAGTTCATGTTCTTCAGCGCATCACTGAAAAAGGGAGTCCCTACTCCTAATGTCCATGACTCCATAAAATGGGTATCACCCGACATGCTTGGAGAATACGAATTCTGCCCGGCCGACGTCTTCGTTGTTGAGAGGCTTGCCAAGGAAAATTGAAACGGTTGTGTGATCTGCTCATTCATAGCATGCATGCGGAAACGTACCCGCAATATTTCAACCGTTTATTTTAAGAAACCATGAAGGATAGTTTCCTCTGCCTCTTTCTCCGTCATCCCAAGCGACATCAGTTTTGTCAATTGCTCAGATTCTATCTTGCCGATAGCTGCCTCATGGATCAATTGAGCATCGGAATGGAAGGCTGATATCTCGGGAACAGACGAGACCTGTGCCTGATCCATAATGATGGAATCACACTGGATATGACCACGGCATCTGGCATAACCGCGCATACTCAGATGAAAAACCTGCTTGGACCCATTCTGCGCCACTGACCTGGATATGATCTGAGCGGAGGCATCTTCGCCGATCAAATTCACTGTGATGTTGGATTCTGCAGTCTGGTTCAGATATGTAAGCAGCCTTTCCGTAACGATCAAACGGGCGTTCTTATGCAAGCGCACTTCTGTCTCTCTCAACGCGCTGTCTATCCCCTTGATCTGTACCATTTCAAGTTCAGCGGTTGCATTTTCTTCTATCTCTATAATGGTTTTGGGGTTTAATATCCGTACGCCGCTGCCGTCCCCCTCGCCGTAGTGCTTTTCTACATACTTCATGCGGGCATCCTTGCGCACAAAGAATTCATGGATCCCGTCGTGCTGAGCCTTTTGTGTGCCCGGATTGTGGATCCCGCAGCCCGCCACAAGGAGCACGTCCGAGCCCTCTCCCACCTCGAATGTGTTGTAAACCATATCCTCCATCCCTTCAGAGAGGATAACGGGGATATGTACGCTCTCTCCTTTAGTGCCGGGCTTTATGATGACATCTATGCCGGGCTTGTCTTTTTTCGTAATGATATCGATATTCGCGGTCGTTTTACGTTCGACGCCCTGTCCGTTTTTACGGATATTGAATGCTCCGTGGGGCATCTCATGCAGATCCGCAACCTCGGCCAACAGTTTTTTATCTATCGCATCCAGCAATTGCTTTCCCTCCCTTGCTGCAATTCTGCCTGCACCTGCAATCCGAATCGAGCCGGCTGATCTCTCCAAGAACCTTTTCACGGTTGGTTATCTCGCTGACAGTCCCTTCGGCAACCATGATGATCTCGTCGGCCAAATTAAGGATCCGTTCCTGGTGTGATATTATCAGGATAGTTGTATCATATTTCCTGTTCATCTTTTCGAAAGTTTCCGTCAGCCTCTGCATGCTCCAAAGATCTATCCCCGCCTCAGGCTCGTCAAAGATGGCGAGCTTCAGGTCACGGGCCAAGATCGTTGCTATCTCTATCCGCTTGACCTCTCCTCCGGAAAAGCTGGCATTGATCTCGCGGTCCAGATAATCCTGAGCGCACAGACCCACGTCGTAAAGATGATCGCACGTATCAGCTGACGCATTTTTCCCTCCGGCTATTTCCAAAAGTTCACGCACCTTGATGCCCTTAAAGCGGGCAGGCTGCTGAAATGCGTAACCGATGCCCATCCTGGCACGTTCGTAGAGCTCCTTGTCCGTTATGTCCACGCCATCCAGCAAGATCCGCCCGTTGGTGGGCCGGTGGATACCCATGATCGTCTTGGCCGTTACGGATTTTCCGCCGCCGTTGGGGCCCGTCATTACATAGATCTTTTTATCTTCCAAGGTGAAATTCACGTCTTTTAATACCTGGATCTCGCCATTGTCGCCTTTTATTTTTAGCCCGACATTCTTGACCTCAAGCATCTTAATATCCCCCCGATATTTTACTTTTCATCCTATCCCTGATCCAATGAATGATATATGATTTAACTGTTTATATCAAAATTTGTCCCGTGAAAGGAGACCATATTATGAAAATATATTCCACTTCATTTAAATCAACCATGATGATTTTTGCTTTGATCGGAGCAATGGTGATCGGTGCATGCCCTGCCCTCTCTTCCGCAGAGCAGGCGAAAGAACGTAAGACGATAACGGTACAGGGGTCATCAAGCATAACGGCGGCGCCCACTATCGCATACGTCAGTATCGGGGTCACCACATTCAATAAAAATGCGGCAACGGCACAGGCCGAAAATGCCGTAAAAATGGACAGGGTATATAAGACTTTGGCTTCGCTGGGGATAAAGAAAGATAAGATAAAAACGGTCAACTACAACATCAGCCCGCGTTATGACTACAAAAACAATGTTGCCTCACTGGCCGGCTACAACGTAGTAAACAGCATAAGCGTAACTGTGGAAGCTCTGAAGAAGGTCAGCGATGTCCTTGACATGACGGTAAAAGAGGGGGTCAACCAGTCCAGCTCGATAGCATTCGGAGTCACCGACGAGGAGAGAGATAGGCTTTATCTTCAGGCCCTTTCGCAGGCTGTTGTGAACGCAAAGGAAAAGGCAAACACTATTGCATCTGCTGCGGGGATCGCCATCTCAAAGCCTGCAAACATAATAGAAGGCTCTTCCTCCCATTTCGTCCAGCCGAACTTCAGGGCCATGGATATGGCAAAGATGACAGCCGAGGCTGCCCCTACCCCGATTTCTGAAGGCGAACTGACGATCGAAGCCAGTGTGACTGTTATTTATGATTACTGATAAGAAGAGTTGTGAAGGACAAGCGGTTGGCAAGCAATAGGCAAGCAATCGTAAGAACCTGGGTCCCGGCTCACGGCCAGAGAGCCAACGAGTTACGAGTTGCGCGAATCGGCTGGTAGTTACACCAGGGGCATACCAGATAACAAGGGGGAGGCATTTGAGGACGACAGGAGGAGAGTTAAGGGTGGATTAGACCTGGATTCTCATCATGTGTCGTACTAGGCCGTTTTTTATCTGGGGCTTGATTTCCACTCTTTGACAGCTTTAATAAAGGCTTCGCCATACTTCTCCAGTTTGACACTGCCCACTCCCGGGACTTCAAGAAAGTTATCCCTGTCCATCGGCATCGTTTCACACATGGCGGAAAGTGTCCTGTCGGAGAAGACAACATAGGGAGGCACACCTTCTGCTGCAGCCAGCTCCTTTCTCAGTGAACGGAGCAAATCAAAGAGCTCTTCATTTGCAGCCCATGTTTGTTTGCGCTTCGATACAGATAGGGGCTTTTCGGCTCTTTCTTCCTGTTTTCGCATCATGAGTTTTGTCTCGCTTTTCAGAAACTGCGTCGTTCTCTCCGTAAAAGAGAGTACGGGAAATTCTACGTCTTCAGTCTGCAGAAATCCTTCCGCGGTCAGAAAATTTATCATCCCCCGTATGGCTTCGGCTTTGTATCCTTTCATGAGCCCCCAAGTTGAGATCTTGTCAAAGCCAAGTGACCTTATCTGAGCCTTCTGCGAACCGCGCAGCACATCTGTCAGAAGACTGCTTCCAAACTTTCGTCCGCCTGTCTGTTCGGCCATACGATAGACAGAGGATATTATCTTCTTTGCCTCCGTAGTGATGTCGACAAGATCTGTCTGTGATGTGCAGCTGCCGCAGGAACCGCAGGTCTCCGGCACGTCGCCTTCACCGAAGTAATTCAATATCCATGATCTTAAACATCCTGTCGTATGGCAATAGTCGACCATACCTCGGAGCTTAAGGTACGCTGATTTTTTTGTCCCGTTGTCTTCACTCTGCGATATGAAGTACCGCGCGGTCATTATGTCCTTTTCTCCGAAGAGCAGAATACAATCCGCGGGCAGTCCGTCACGTCCTGCACGTCCGGCCTCCTGATAATATGCATCCATAGTTGCAGGCATGTTGTAGTGGATAACATAGCGTACATTCGATTTGTCGATACCCATCCCGAAAGCATTTGTAGCAACTATGATCCCCACCTTGTCATATATAAAAGCTTCCTGGCTCTGGAGCCGTTCATCGCTGTCGAGGCCCGCATGATAACGCACTGCACTTATGCCGCTTCGGCAGATCTTGTCGCGTACCGACTCAACTTCCTTCCGCGTGGAACAGTAGACTATGCCCGAGACATTAGGAAATTTTTTAATGTAGTCAAGCAGATATTTTGTCTTATCGGCCGGATGTTCTACCTGAAAAAAGAGATTCTCACGGTCAAACCCCGTCACAACAGAAAAAGGAGATCTAAGCTCAAGCTGGTTGATAATGTCATCCCGAACCTCCGGAGTTGCAGTCGCAGTAAACGCAGCAACAACGGGGCGCTGCCGCAGCGAGGCTATAGCCGGTGCTATGTTGAGATAGGACGGGCGGAAGTCATGTCCCCATTGGGAGACACAGTGTGCTTCGTCAACTACTATCAGGGCAATATCCAGTGAATGGAGAAATTCTATGAAGCCGTTATTATCAAGACGTTCCGGAGCTATATAAAGCAGCTTTATCCTGCCGCTGCTCACAAGGCGGAATATGGAGACCACTTCGTCCCATGTCATAGAACTGTTTATCGAAGCGGCCTGCACCCCACTCTGGCGAAGGGCGTCTACCTGATCCTTCATAAGGGAGATAAGCGGAGATATGATTATGGAAACTCCTTTGCTCGAAATGGCAGGGATCTGGTAACAGAGAGACTTTCCTGCCCCTGTCGGCATTATCGCCAGTGCGTCATTGCCCTTAAGGATGTTGTCAATGATCTCCTCCTGCCCGCGGCGGAAGGAAGCATAGCCGAAAATATTTTTAAGCATGTCAATAGGCTGTGGCAAAACAAACATTCCTTTACGGTCATTTGAACCATGAGTATAGCACTGAAAGAATATTAGACTCGAACTTGTAAGGATCCCTTACAAGTTCGAACCATCCAATGTTGCATCGGTTAAATAGTACTGATGTTTGTATTCTTTAAAGGTCCGCCTGATGAATAAGTTTAAAAGCATAGATCATAGCGTAATTTGTCGCTTTACGGCTAAAGGGCCGGTAAAGCTGGCCTTCTCCCCATTCCTTCATCATTCTGTGGTCAGGGTCATGAGTATCTTTCAATGCGCTGAGAAATCTTTCATATCCCCCTATCCCGCCGACATCTTCAGGGGGGCACGCCCCTTTACCTTCTACTACTATAGGATGGCTTACTTTCCAATCTTCATAAATTGACTCAAAAGTAATACTGTGCTCCCACGAATCACCGAAATCATAGGTATATTGGAATGTTTTGACCTTCTTTAAATACGGATCGATTTCTGTGTTCCATGACTTCTTTACTTTCATTTTTGCAATTTTTTTTATATATCCGTCGGTCTCTCCCCGTTCGATCTGTCCTTGATTTTCTTTACACCAAACCTGCAAGTCGCAATAACCTTCTTCATCGCAGACTATCTTATGATTGAGATCCGGTATTTCGAATGAATAAAGATGATAATCCTGCCAACCCATTGCAAGTTGTATTGCGATGTGCAGTTTTTCAAAAGTCATTTCTGTCGGGATCACAACTCTTCTCCAGATAAGAGGTTCGGAATCTTTAAGTTCTATTTTGATTTCGTGTGCGCTCATTCTTTCACGCCCTTCCTGTGATTTTATAAAATAAATTTTGCAGTGTTTAGTCCTAAAACAACATCTAATTGTTCAACACATAATAATTTCCCTTCATAAAATCTATGACTGGCAACAAAAAAGTCAGATCAGCCAGGCTGGTACGTACCAGTTTTTTTTGTTGACAGGCAAAAGATCTGAGCAAAGACATACAACTGCGCCTGTGCCTATGTTCGTCCTTATGCGCCTTTCTCCGCTGACTTCTTCCTCTTTCGTTACAGGATCCAGTGCGTTGAAGTTTTTCGTTGCCTTAGACGGAAATGCGCTCTTTTTGATCTCGATAGGGAAGAGCGTATTGTTTTCATAAAGTATCAGATCTATCTCTTTATTATTACTGTCTCTGTAGTAATAAAGGGGTGGCCTTTTGCCATTATTGATGAAACTTTTATATATCTCTGAGACGACCCAGGTCTCAAAGAACTCCCCGCTCATCGCTCCTGCTTCAAGAGCCTCGACATCGTTCCATTTCGTGAGGTATGTGCACAGCCCTGTATCCATAAAATACATACGGGGAGATTTGACTACGCGCTTCAGCAAATTGTTGAAATATGGCTCTATAAGAACTACCAGCCCGGAAGTTACAAGCAGGGAAAGCCATTGTTTTGCTGTAGGTGCAGTTATGCCGCACTCTGATGCCATGGCATTGTAGTTAACTGTTGTCGCGGTCCTGGCAGCGGCTACACAGAGAAACTTATAAAAAGCCCCTTCATCTGCGACCTGGGTAAGGTCTCTTATGTCCCGTTCAAGATATGTACGGATATAGGATTCGTAATACGTATCCCGCCTGACTTGTTGATTCTCATATAGGCGGGGGAAGGATCCCCGGAATATCATGTTGAATGTTTCCATAATATCCATTTTTTTTGCAGCCGGAAGCCTTTTAAGAAGTTCCCCGGGATCTGTCGTGAAGCAGCCAAAGTGATTGTTGTTCAACTCGCTGTTTGAAAGGCCGAAGAGATTGAGGATGCCTGCCCTGCCTGCAAGGCTCTCGCTTATGTTCTGCATCATGTGGAACATCTGTGAGCCGGTAAGCCAGAAATCACCGTTTACTTTATGCTCATCAGCGTACATTTTAATGTATGGCAAAAGCTCCGGTGCATACTGTATTTCGTCAATGATAAGAGGAGGCGTGAAGCGCTGAAAAAAAAGAGCCGGGTCACTTACTGCGAGGTGCCTGTTTTTCGGGTCATCGAGACTGACATATTTCCTCTCTTTTTCGGCCAGGTGGCGAAGAAGTGTAGTTTTCCCGACCTGGCGGGGGCCTGTGATCAAAAGGACAGGATATGTACTGCTGACGTTGCGGACCGTATCTTCGATCGTTCTTGAAATGTACATAAACAGACCTCCAAACAATAAAAACTTATGCAAAAATAAAATGGTATTTTATTTTTGCATAAATTTTTAGTTAAGTCAATCTAATGCCTAAGTTTATATCAAATATTATCATCTTTGGCGGCAACAAGGCATATAAAAAATTACAGTTGATCAAATTAACATACTATGCGGATATAAATATTTAACTTACTAGTGGGTTTTGCAACAGCCAGATCCGCGTTTCCGCGCGCAGAGTGAAACTGGCAAACAAAAACTTATGCAAATTTAAAATGGTATTTTATTTTTGCATAAGTTTTTGAATTATTCAGAGCGGCTGTCAGCTGCGGGGCTTTTAATTTTGATAAATGTAACAGTCTGATTTTTTAAAGAAATTTTGCCTACCTGATAACCGTGATCAGGCAGTTCCTTTTTGTAATTCAGGAAAGAGTGATCGATCGGAACTCCCGCAATTTTCCCGATTTCCTCAAAAGAAAGGATGAGGGTATCCCTGCCCTCATTCTTTATATGTTCCCAAAGCCGATCATATTTGCTGATTCAGATCACCTGCTCAATATATTCATTTTACGGATCAAGCCCTTACCCTTATCCCCCTTGGACCTTTAGAGATAAGCACTGCAGCCGCGGCAAGGACAGCAGGAAGGGACAGTTCATGTGGGACTGCCACGTATCTCGGCTCCCATACAGGTTTGTATTTTTCTTTGTATTGCCTTAACCCCTGGAAGTTATAAAATGCATTTCCGTGCTCATATAAAATTTCCGCGGTCCTGCCCCAAAGCGAACCGTGAGGTCCTCCTGTAACTCCCGAAAGCGGAGCCATCCCGAGGTCAAAAAATGCGTACCCCTCATCTTTTGCCCACAGCATCAGATTCAGGAAGAGGAATTCCATCGTGTCCGAGGGAGCATTGTCCATGTATCTCATCATGTCGGGCGAGACCTCATTTTTGTCCGCACTCGTCCATACATTCGCGAATGCCTGAATTTCTCCGTTGCGCTCAACCACAGCGATCTTAAAATTGCAAATGTACTCTTCGCTGAAAAAACCCAGGGAAAATCCCTTTTCATGTCCCTGCTTTGATTTGAGCCACTGTGCTGAGATCTCTTTGAGCCTCGGAAGAACGGCTTTGACTTCTTCGTCGGAAAGGATACGGAATGTCGATCCATCCCTGGCAAGCTTTTTCAATGTATGTCTCTGCCCGTGCCATTCGGACCCCTTCTCAAAAAAGAGATCTGCAAGGGGGACCTTGGCGTTTTCTCCTATCTTTATCAGTGCAAGTCCCTGCTCTATGTAGAGGGAGAGGTTCCTCTCCCTAACTTCGTAATAAACTGCTTTTCTTCCGTTTACCTCCGCTTTCTCCCTGAAAGACCATGCCAGGTCGCTGAATTCTTCCCGGTCTCCAAATGGATCTCCCATCACGAACCAGTACGGACCCTCTTCTGCAAAGCATATCATCGACCTGCCCGTCGGGCTGAAGAAAAATGATTTGTCCCCTGTCAATGCAAGGAATGCGGAAGCGTCGGGGGACGATATTGTAATATTAAACGCCTTTTCAATATCAATTCCGGTAGGAACCATTGGAATGTCAGGTTTCACCCTGAATAGTTTTAACAAAGGAAGAATTAGTGCCGCGGCAGAAAGCATCACAGTTGCCCTCAAAAACCAGGGTGCCCTTCCTGAAAGAGCGAACTGAAGTATGCTGAGGCTTGAGTATTCCGAGTGCCTGAAGGAAAAATAGCCAAGCCATGCCGAAGATGCCAGAACAACTGCCGCCGGCAACAGCCAGTCAAATGATATTCCTGCTGAAAGAAGCTTGGAATCCCTGTCAAACTTTTCCCGGCCCGCAATGAGAGGCAGCACCATGATCACTAGTATCATAGCTTCTTCATAGTCCAGGCCTTTTAAGAGAGAGAGGCCGATTCCCGCAGCCATCAGAGCAATTGTGAGCTGCCATGCGATGCGAAGCCTTCTCCTTATGCCCTGCGCGAGAAATAGGAGTATGAGTCCTGCGAGGCTGCTCAGGAAGTGTGATATTTCGATAATGTCTATCGGTATAACTTTATTGAGAAAGGCAAGGCGATGCGCCAGTCCCGGTGTTGATCCTGAAAATAGCAGGACTGCTCCGGAGGCGAATACCCCGAGAGACAATATCGGAGGGTAGATCCCAATAAATCCTTTTCCAAAGCTCAGAGCAGCACTTTTTACATCCCTGCCTGAGGGATGTAATTGGCGTCCTCCCATCAAAAGGGCGGAAAGGCAAAGAGGAAAAAGATAATAGACTACTCTGTAGAGCAGAAGCGCACCTATCATCTCTGTCCCGGAGTACCACGGAGAGAGGGTCACCATAAGCGTAGAATCCAGGACTCCAAGCCCGCCGGGCACCTGGCTCATCCCGCCAAGAAGCACTGAAATTACGTAGCATCCGGTGTAGTGGATAATCGAGATGTCGCTGCCAGGAAGGAGTGAGAAGAGGACCATCGATGCACAAAAATAGTCGGCTCCGGATATCATGATCTGTGCTATGAAATATTTAAGAGGCGGCAGGGATATCTCTTCTCCCCTTACTTTTATGCTTTTTCCGGACCAACTGAGGACGGCTGCAGAAATTACAAATAAAAGGAGCAGAAATCCCGGGATCTTTCCCCATTCTTTCAATAAGGGTATACGGGCTATCATGCCCACGGGTTCAGAAAGTAAAAGCAGACCAAGTATTCCCGCAGATCCGAGACCAATTGTCAGATCACAGAAACCAAGGACTTTTGCCGTTTCCGAAACGCTCAGCCCATAAGCGCTATATATTCCGTATCTCGCGGAACCTCCGGTCAACACGGACATTCCCAGATTGAACGAGATCGCATTGCTGACAAATGAGGCAAACCCAATCTTTGCCCAGTGGAGTTTTTTCCCTATATATTTCAGCGCCAGACGGTCATTGAGGGTGAGTATTGCATAGTTAACTGTCGTAAATAACAAGGCAAAAAGGAGCCTGGAATAAGGGATATCAGCGACAGCCCCCCTTATCTCCGCATAGCTGTACTGCGATATTTCCTTATGGAGGGAATATACAGCAAAGGCTGTGATGACAAGACCGGTCAACTGCACAGCCCTTTTTTTGAGAGTCAGATCCAAATCAAACCCTCCTTTGCGTTAAAAACAACAGTATCCGCACCTGCTGAATTGGCCACCTAAAATTTTTTAGGATCTCATACTTATATATTTTATCTTAATGATTTTTCACGTAAATATGTATCTGAATAAAAGAGTTCATATCAGTGTGCAGCAGAGCTGAACAGGCGGAGCTTACCGAAAAAACAGCAAGTTCTTTTTAAAAATTTGACCCGGTTCGGAAAGATATGGGTCGTTTTATGACAACAGGAGTATAATTCAGTGATGATAGGACAGCAAAAAAAATCCGCAACCATTCTTGAGAACACAACTTTTAATTCTTGTTCACATAATAATTAATTTTTAAATTAATATATTATCAATTCAGCAAATTTATAACATATATCATAAATTATTACTTTAATAACTCAACTTTCCCAGCAGCAAAACATGTTTCGAACCTTGAAAAATCCATATAGGTCACGCACATAATAGCAATTGGCACCTCAGATAACTTGGCAATGCGTTTAAGAATAACTCTGTCATCTTT
>JAPCWD010000019.1 GCA_025943965.1 Synergistaceae bacterium DZ-S4 | reverse complement strand
ATGGGTTCGCCTTCGAATCCCTTCATGTCCTTGCCGTCAAACGTGAATGTTACTTCCTTGCCGTGATGGAACTCAAGTATCGGGTGTTTCTGTATCAGTTCCATGCCCTCTCTCCCTCCTTGTGCTTCCTGACTTCCGTGTATGAAGTCATGAAATGAAAAAATATTTTTACGTCTGTCCCCTGGCAGGGGATAAAAAAATTTAAACAAACCGCGCCCTTTTCACTGCCTCATATAAAAATACTTTCGCTTACATGAAACAGTAAGAATGAACATTCATATAATACATACAAAGATATTGTATGAAAAATGATGATTCTTCTTATTTATTATCGAAAAATTAGATAATTATTTGTGCATTTTTTCTCTATTGTGGACTTTTCGAGGAGATAAAAATGATCATGAGTTTTTTAAAAGAAGATTATTTACTTTGTGTTTAGAAGATGTCAAATCATATGATTGGATTTTTTAGAAAAAGTTTTTCTTTAAGTAATTATATTTTATGTTTGTTTTCTATTAGACAACTGAAAGGTATATTGCTTTATTGTTAACATAGACCAACGGGCTGATTTGATATATCGAAATATAAGTGATTTTTGATAAGATGCTTAAGCAGGGTCGGGGAGGGGATTCTTTTTACCTGCTTTCCCAGCTGTCCTCAGTCATTTTGATCTGATGGATCTTCTCTTCAAAGCCGAATACCGATGCGTCTATCTGATTTACCACGTAGTCTATCTGATCCATGTGAGAAAAGCTGTATCCCTCGGGAAGCCTGTTGGAAAACCTTTTTATTTTCAGGAGCGCCTGCAGATAATTCCTCTCCGTTTTGCGCATGATCTCAGCTGCATCCATTGCTTCCGGATGCTTATGCTCCGCAAAGAGGACCGCCATTGCAATATTGGGTTCGATCTCCATCTCATCGCTCCATATATCAGCCAGGATCCTGCGGACGATCTTCCTGAACTTCTGGTCTCTTATTCCTCCAAGCATAGTCCTTATGCTTCTTAAAAGTTCCTCGACCTCCGAGACGACCTCCCTGTAAGGTCTTTTGGGAAGGGAATAATCCGCCAGCACCCTCGCTTCGGTTTCGATGCCTATCTCCTCTTTGAGCAGCCTTCCAACAGCCGGCTGGAGCATTATCTTTGCCTCTTCGCATGGCATGTCCAGAGTCTGGAGATAGA
The DNA here is from genome assembly GCA_025943965.1 of Synergistaceae bacterium DZ-S4. NCBI lineage: Bacteria > Thermotogati > Synergistota > Synergistia > Synergistales > Synergistaceae > Caenicola > Caenicola nitritireducens. The sequence continues at coordinate 23,140 of JAPCWD010000019.1, read as the reverse complement.
GCAAACCTGTATCGTAGTCATGGTGCTCGCATTTGCTCCTTGGAATATACGTAACATAACCTGGGTTGAAAAACCCCTTCCTTCCGGCCCTGCCTGCCATCTGCAGGAACTCGTTCTTCGTAAGCGGACCGTCAATAAATTTTGCCATCTGGCCGAATACGACGGTCTGGGCGGGCAGGTTTACTCCGAGTGACAGTGCATCAGTTCCGACTACAACATCAAGTATCCTCTCTCTGAAAGCCATCTCCACCAGCAGCTTTTCCTTCGGAAGGAAAGAGCCCACATATATTCCAACGCCCATGAGCATTATGTCCGGTACATAAGCTACCTCAAGTATTTCTGCGATCTCCCTCAGTCTGGCTCTCTGGCTTCTGCTGATCTTCTCGCGGTACCTGGATATCTGTGCGGCTAGCCATTCGGCGCCCTTTTTGGAAAAAACGAAGACCAGCGCATCATGTATTTTTGAGAACCTGATGCCGCTTCTTCGGAAAATAAGATCAGTTACCCTTTTTTCTGTTGTATAAAGGACAAACTCCCGCATGGCGACATCTTGAAGGTATTTCTTTATCACGTCGGGGTTCCCGAAGGTAGCGGACATAACGAGGAGGTCGCTGTCAAAGGAAGTCGACCTCAGCCCGTCTATGTAGGCTCTTGTCCTGTCCGGATCGTTAAAGATGAAATGAAACTCGTCCACAATGACCTTTTGTCCGGGGATGCGGGCGTATTTGAGGGTATATATCTCCTGTGTGCAGCAGAGCACCTGAGCTCCTGCATTCTTTTTGAAGTCGCCTGTCTCAAGCCCGGCGTCAAATCCCATTGACCGCAGTTCCATATATCGTTCATTTGAAAGTGCTTTAATAGGGGCTGTGAAGATGACTCTTCCCGAGGGTGCGGCAGGAGCGCCGGAAGGATCCATCAATCCTGCCCACACATAGGCCACCCAGGTTTTGCCGCTGCCCGTGGGAGCTGATAATATCGCGCTGCCGCTGCCTATTGCTTTGACCGCATCATTCTGCCAGCTGTAAAACATTTATAGACACAATCTGATTTTCAGAAGGAGAAGCGTTCTCTCTGCATCGCCGGCCCTCTGGATCTCTTCACCGACTCTTTCAGCTCCCATATGAAGATAAAACTCTTCCACGTTGGGGTCGGCAATGATGTTCAGTTCATCCGCTCCCACAGTCTCTGCCGTCTCGCATGCATGGAGGAAGAGCTCACCTCCGACTCCGGTCCCGATATGTTCCGGGACTACCCAAAGATGGCGGATCCACCATCCGGAGTCATCAAGGAGTTCTATAGCATAAAAGCCTATTATTTCCCCCGTCTCCTCATTCTCTGCAAGGTAGGTCGGATTATTTTCGATAAACTCGTCTGTGATAGTCAGAAAATCGCGGAAGTGTCCCATCATCTCTACGGGGTAATCCCAGTACTCTTTCGAACGCCATGCAACATCGGAGAGAAGCTCCGCTTCTTCCGACTCGGCAGGGCGTATTCGAACATCATCATCCAGCATTTACGGATCCTTCTCCTTTTTGATGCAGGACATCATTTTTCTTCCTGTTACTGATAATGCAGCCTGTCTTCCGTTAAGGGCTGCGATCATCTATTGAGCAGGGCAGGCTGAATTACCGGTTATTATAAGACCGCTGAGCAGATTCTACCATAACGCACGGTAAAATCACCCGGTACACTGTATCCGAGAGGACACTCAGCTTAATAAACAACTTCTGATATCTTGTTTATCGCATATCTCAGTAGTTCCGGCAGAATGTCAAGAGAATAACCAAGCCTCAGCCTCTCCGTCATTTTGTGAGCATCTTCCCCGCTGGGGCCAAGGTTTATAACAGGCAGGCCAAGCGACTGCATATCCTTCATCGGTATGCTGTAAATATCGCCCCATCCGGGCATATTGTCCGCAAGTGCACATATATCTTCCGAGGAAACTTTGGCGCCGACATAGCTGAGGTCGCAGAGTCCGCCGAAGAGTCCGACTTCCCTCATTTCAATGCCATGGTCATTTTTCAGCTGTTCTATAACGCTTCTGGCTGCCTCGACGGTCTGCATGTCCCGGCTCTCCCCAGTGAAATCGGTCCTTACCGGCAGCCAGGGCGGAAGGAAAAAGCATATCGCATAAGGTCCTTCTATCCCGGACATGTCAGCTATTTTGTCAACTGCGGCAAGCCCTCTCTCCCTCATGTCTCCTGCAGGAAGGTCCCTTATATAGGAAGCGATCTCTTCATCAAAACCACCTTTATTGTTTTTGCGGGCCGCATCTTTAACTTCATCAAGGGAATATACTCGGGGACGGACAACATCAAAGCTTTTGCCTTCACAGCCCATTGCAAGGAGGTTTCTGTGCGATTCGGCAAGCTGGGCCAGTGTCAGGTCAAGTGCATATCCGGCAATGGCCTTCATTTGATCCATAACAACAGACGGAGTGTTGGTCGCAGTAAAGCAGTTGAAATAGGCAAAGGCCCTGTCCGGGACCGTAACGCTGTAACCCTCTTTCATCACGCCCATGTCAAGGCATATCCATGAGGGCTCACATTTGCCCTTGAACGGGTCTGCCAGATGGGGGTTTCCCTCTGCGTAAGATACTATCCTCGAAACTGCCAGCGCGGATGAGAATCCTCTATAGTAGTTTCCAACATGGGAGGGAAGTCCCTTTACGTAGAAGCTGGGCATTATCTTACCCAGCGTTCCAAAGAATATGGCAGGGCCGCTTTCGCCCGGATAGCCTGCCTCACCCGGCTCAGTGTTTATTACGGCAAGGAAGTCGGTCCCGTCTTCCTTCATGCCTGACAGTATGGGAAGGACTCCCCTCATTCCCGCTGATGCGTTTTCCTCATCGCCAACGAAGGCTGCCACTATATTCACGTCATAAAGGTCCCTGTTTGCCGCAAATTCTTCAATAATGTCCAGTTCAAGCGCAATGCCGCACTTCATATCCATAGTGCCGCGTCCGTAGATAACATCTTCATTATCGACATTGAAATGTTCCGTCATTTTTTTTACATCAAAGGCGTCCTTTGCCATCCCGCCGTAGACGTTGACTCCCACCACATCGTAATGGCCTATGAGGAGTACTGTTCTTGCCGTGGGCACTGCGGCATCGACCCTCGTCACTAATGAATGCAGCTTTTGAGCGGTCCCTTCGAGCTGTGTTTCAGCCCATATCAGGTGCTCTTTTTTTTCGATAAAGTAAGGAAGCTTTTCCAGCCTTTCCCTGATCCAGATCCCCGGAGCGCTCTCATCCGGGCTCTCTGTGACGCTGGGTATGGAAACAAGTTTCTCTATCATTTTCAGCAATTTATCCCTTCGGGACAATTTGAAAGCCTCCCTCGAAAAATTGAAAATTCTTAATATTGCAGCCCCTACTTGACATAATGTTCGGTTGCCATGAAACTCTCTCCTAATCTTCAAAAAAGAGAAAGGAGTGTAGCTGCAAAGATGACCAAACCTTTTATCAAACCAATAATAACCCCGGAAGAGGCAGCAGGCAAGGTAAGGGAAGGCACCACGATAATGCTGGGCGGATTCAACTACGGCGGGGTGCCCTACACAGTCATCGACGCGCTGCACGACATGGGCACCAGGAGCATCAGGGTCATATGCGTGGACGCCAGCCACTGCAACCCTAAGGTCCCGGGACCTGTTGGAGTTGCAAGGCTTATCGTCAACAGGCAGGTGAGTTCAATGGTCATATCGCATATGGGACTCAACGCGATCGCACAGGAAATGTTCGCGAAAGGCGAGATCGACATCGAACTCAACCCAATGGGAACTCTTGTGGAAAGGATAAGGACAGGGGGAGCGGGACTCGGAGGGTTCCTCACTCCGACCGGAGTGGATACAGCATACGAGAAGAACAGGCAGACTGTAGAACTCGACGGAAAGAAATTCATACTTGAACGCCCCCTGAAAGCAGACATCGCTTTTATCAGGGCATACATGGCCGATGAGGCGGGAAATCTGATCTACTACGGTACAGGCAGAAACTTCAACCCTGTGATGGCGACCGCGGCCGATATCGTCATAGCAGAGGTAGACAAGGTAGTCCCGATCGGTGAGATCGACCCTAACAACGTGGTGACCCCCGGGATCTTCATCGACGCGCTCGTGCTTAAAGGAGGAAACTGTTATGCTGCCAGAACTTAATGAAAAAGAGGCCCGCGAAAGGATAGCCGGAAGGATAGCCGCCGACCTCGAAGACGGGGCCCTGGTGAATCTGGGGATAGGGATACCTCAGTTGATCCCCAACTTCATGCCCGAGGGCGTAAACATATTCCTCCAGACAGAAAACGGGACGATCTACGCTGGACCTGCCAAAGACCCGAACGACCTCAGGATAATCGATGCCGGAGGGGCACCCATCTCGGTACTGCCCGGAGGCTCGTTCGTATCGTCTGATGCAAGCTTCGGGATCCTTCGTGGGGGACATATCGATGCAACAGTGCTCGGAGCGCTGCAGGTAGATGAGGAAGGAAGCCTCGCAAACTGGACGATACCCAACGTCCGTACTCCCGGAATGGGCGGCGCCATGGACATCGTCGCAGGAGCCAAGAGGGTATACGTAGCGACTCGCCATTTTGAAAAAAACGGGACTTCGAAACTTATGAAGAAATGTTCCCTTCCCTTGACAGGACACGGAGTCGTGGATGTCATAGTGACCGAGTACTGCCTTGTAAGAAACATAAAGGGCAGAATGATCCTTGAGGAGATCGCCGAAGGGGTCGATCCCGCGGAACTGCAAAACAGGACCGAAATGCGGATGGATATAAGCCACGATCTGAAGACCATGACATGCTGAGAAATCTTATTAAATACTGTATGACATTCGAAAGGCCCCGGAGGTATCTCCGGGACCTTCTTTCTTAGCCTACTGACCGAGGATCTTCCTTATCTTTTCCAGTCCTGCGAATGTTTCCTTCATCGAAGAGCCAAGCATGGACTGCCTGATCTCAAAGACGTCCTTATATATCATGTAGTTTTTGTGGTCTGTTTCAAACCGTCCTCTGAATGTTATCCATTCCTTCATTGTTGCTTTCAGGTCTTCAATATCCCCTACACCGTATGCCGCCACTGCGACGTCAGCCATCAGTCCGCCCTCGCTTCTGCTGGGAATGTTGTATGCGCCTCCAAGTATGTCCGCCTTGATCTGCGTCCAGAGCGGGCTTTTGCTCCCGCCCTCGGTGCCGATTATCTCTTTGATCGGGATGCCGCAATCCCTGTAGACCTGTATCATCTGGGCATATTCAAAGGCAATGGCCTCAAGTATCGATCTCCACATGGCAGCCTTGTCACTGGATCCATAAAGCCCCATGAAAGCTCCGCACGCACCGGGCATATCGGGTCCCGCTCCCTGGAGATAGGGGTAAAAAAGTATCCCGCGGGATCCCGGAGGGACCTCCCCGGCAAGCGCATCCATTTCGGAGTAGAAAGATGGGTCTCCCGGGCATCCCGCAACGTTGTCCCTGAACCATCGGAGGGAGAGGCCTCCAGCCCTTATCATGCTCCAATAGAAGTATGAATCCTCAAGCGTCCCTGTCGCAAACATCATCCCCGGCGAAAGGGATATCTTTTCAACCATCTCATCGACCGCTACCGCAAATATCGATGCCGTGCCTGCCACATCAGTACTAAGTCCCGGTTCAAGAAGGCCTGACGCAAGTGCGGACTGCATCGTGTCTCCCGCTCCGGCAACTATCGGGATCCCGGCAGGAAGCCCCACCTTTTCCGCCTCTTCCGGACACAGGTATCCGACAACATCCCATGGTTTGACTATCCTCGGGAGTATCTCCATGGGTATGCCCAGGGCCTTCATCTGTTTCGGGGACCAGTTTCTGTTATGCGCATCGTAACCTATCAGCCAGCCAGACATGGTGGCCCAGTCAAGGAAAGCTTCCTTTGCCTTGAGCCCTGCAAGGGTGCCGAGCACAAAGGGACCGTTATTGACAACTTTCACTGCCTTCTCGCGGAAACCCGTGTAGTGGTTCAGAAACCATCTGAGTATCAGCGGGGGCATGAATTCATCAACTATACAGTTCCCACTTTCTTCGAGCCAGACGGGCTTAACGTTTGCCTTGACCCATTCGGCCTCACCCCTTGCACGGTTGTCCAGATAGGGGACAAATGGAGTGACAGGCTCCCATTTTTCATTGATGCCGACAATGCCGCAAATGATCCCGCTTGCCGAGATGCCCCTTATCTCATTAGGGTTGACGCCCGACTTATGAAGGCACTCCCTGATCCCCTCCTCGACATTCCTTACAAAGCCGCGGGGATCCATCTCCGCCCTTCCCGGATGAGGATAAGAGATGATATTTTCCCTGTAAGCCTCTGCCATCCTGACAGAGTCCTCCCTGTACAGAGCCGTCTTCGTTCCCATCGTACCGCAGTCAAAACCGATATAGTACCTCGCCAATTACCGCACCTCCAAATATCGATAATTTGTCCTGTGATCTTTGTTGCATCTCACATATAAAATCTATACCTTATTCCGCAATAAAAAAAAGACAATAATAAAGAGAGAAGCCGATCCCTCTCATGCAGTTTTATGAGGGCCCGGCTTCCGGCATCATCAGTTCTTATGGTGACTTTCCAACCTTCCACGCTATTCTTCGCGGGGTTTGAGGATCGCCTTCATATCTATCTCTGTCCAGTCCTGGGTATCGGGTATCTTGAACCAAAGCTGGAAGCGCTCGGGCACTACCACTATCTGATAGACCGTCATATCTGTAGTTGCGCCAAGGTCTTCTATCCTGGTGTCCATCATCTTCATCATTGTCTTACTGTCTATGGTCCCCTTGAAGTGTTTTGCAAGAGCCAGAAGATTCTGTCTCCTTGACCTTGTCAGCCAGTAAGTTTTGTCATCGGGTCTCGGAAGGCCCCATGAGAACTCGGTGAAATGGTTGCTGAGAACAGTAAGGCCTTGGCGGGAATGGGACTCGCGCCTTTTTACCTCGAAGACCGGCCATTCGTAGCACCTGGCTGTCTGTCCGTCCGAAACACCTATTATGTACGCAAAATTTGCCTTTGTAGTCTGGAAAAAGCTCTCTATTTCGTCCAGCGAAGCACCGTCGAGAAGGAACTGGAAAAGGGCCGCGACCGAAGGGACTCTGCTGTCATACCAGAGGGCTCCGCCCGACGGCATGCCGTTGTTGAGCTCAAGATAGATCCCTTTCTCGTTCATGCCGTTGACAACATATATTTCCCCTGCATATCCCATCGTCGCAGTCGCAAGGGATCCGTCAGCCGGATGGTAGCAGGCTATCACTATGTCATGGCTGAACTCTTTGAACCAGGGGAGGTAATCATAGTTCCTGCCGTAGACCAGGGTCTCACTGACATAATCTCCCCATGCGGCTATGCCTGTACACTGCGGAAGGTTAAGGGCCGTGGCCGCAAGCAGTTCCACTGCGTTGACCAGCTGGAGCTGCTCCATGCTGAGACCGGATGTCTCCGACATCCCACACAGGATCTCCTTGAACCTGAAAGGATAATTTGCGTAGAATTTAGAGGCACGGTCTTTCAAGTTTTCAATATCCAGCCCATGTTCGTTCACAAGCTTCTCAATTACGCCTTTTTCGTATATATGCTTCATCTCCGAAGCCATGAGGGCGCCGTACTGCCTTCCCATCTCTCTCCAGGTCCCATGGAGATCAATAATATTGATTACTCCTTCTCGCCTTTTGGTTCCCTTTTCAAAGGATTCCACGATTCGGCCTCCCGTCATTTTGCTTATTGGGTTATTATACACTGGTGTATATAGATATTATCCCGTTAATGGGAGGTTTTTTCTTGGAAAAAGAAATTTTTGCAGAAACAGTCGAATCAGAAGTCACGAAAAATGAGGAAAAACTGAGAAAATACCTCTCACTTCTCTCAGCCGCTAACGAGCTTGCCCGGCTTACCGGACCTTCAGATGAAGAGACCCTTTGGGGCTCACATCTTATGGACTGCGCATCGGCTCTGCCGCTGCTCCCCCATGAAGGCAGGATCATCGACGTGGGCACGGGAGGCGGACTGCCCGGGATCGTATGGGCCATATGCAGGCCGGGGCTTAATGTGACCCTTTTGGACAGCATAACCCGCAAGTGCGCCCTTGTTGAGAAAATGGCAGTTGCCATGGGGCTCAGAAACGTGACCGTGGTTTGCAAAAGATCAGAGGAATACGCGAAGGATGAGCGTGAGAAATTCCATGTAGCGGCTGCCAGGGCAGTCTGCGCTTCAGGGGTACTGGCCGAATATCTTGCTCCGCTCGTCAGGACAAAGGGTATCGCACTAGCCTTCAAGGGTCCCAAGGTAACGGAGGAGCTGGAGCTTGTCGGAAACAAGTGGAGCGCGCTCGGTTTTTCGCCGCCGCGCCTCCATCCCTATATGCTGGGTGACATCAAAAGGTTCTTTGTGATCTGGGACAAGGTCTCACAGACTCCCAAAGGAATACCAAGAAGACCGGGCATGGCCGAGAAATTCCCCTGGTACAGCAGGTAAAAAGGAAAAACACAAACACCTGCATACATAAATTAAGAGAGTCTGAGGGAACTCCTTTTCCTTCAGGCTCTCTTTGATTTTGTGATGATTCATATCGCTGACCTTTTACTGCCCCAACTACCTCACCCCGGGAAGCAGCGGAAGCTTCATTTCGGGGGCGGGGCCGAGAAGTTCTCTGGTTTCATCAAGCTCCAGGTCGAAGAGCGCCTGGGTGATCCTCATCTGAGTCAGATTGTCGGTCTCGTAGGAGATAGAAAATCTCCTGTATCCAAATTTTTCCGCAAAGAAGGAAATATTCGAACTCTCTCTGCCGGAAATGTGCTGGAATGACTTCTGAAGAGATTTGAAAAAGGTCCCTTCATCAAAGAATGGGTCTTCGCTTACAAGCACCAGGACTTTGCATTCGTCGACAAGCACATCCGAACTCCATATCCCGCAGAGCGTCAGCCCGGCCTTCAGGCCCGGAAATTCCCTTATGAGCGGTATCATCGACGTCTCGATCTTCTCCGAATAAGTGAAGACCATAGTAAAACCAAACTCGATACCCTTGTTTCGTATCGGGTCGATAATGTTCTGCCTGACCATGGTGCCTACGTTGCCGCTTTGGAAACTTCTCAGATAGAGGAATTCACTCTGCATTTCGAAAGCAAGCCCGGCCACGTTTCCAAGAAGCGGGCTAAGCATGCTGTTTACAGTCACAGGACTGTAATCTTTCCCGTAGGGTATCCACGGCACAATTTCAAGTTCAATGTTCTGATCCCAGTATGGCAGGATAGATGTCATGCCGTCGCCTCCCTTATTTGTATTGTGAGTATAGCATTTTGATCAAAAATTACATCCGTTTTTCTTACGTATTGATCCTTTCGCATTCAACGTACTAAACATACGCACCGTTCGCCGCAGCCTAAAAGATTTTACCACCGTTAAGGAAAGCATCAATAGCACGTCGTTTTCCAGTTTATGAAAAGGTCTTCCAGTTTCATGTCGCTCCTTATGCCAAAGCGGGTAAGCGCAAAGTCATAACGGACCGGATCTTCGGGGCAGACCTTTTTGAAAGCCTCTGTTATCTCTATTGCCGAACGGCCGTCCGCAGCTTTTCTGCTGCAAAGCCCCAGTGTTGTGCATATGTTGAACATATGGGTATCGAGAGGAATAAGCAGTGCAGAAGGGTCAACCATTTTCCATCCTCCGGGATCAACTTCATCATTACGCACCATCCACCTGAGATACAGTGCGAGCCTTTTGCACGCGCTGCCCTTCGAAGGGTCGGGCATCAGGAAGGTCGTGCCACTCCCTCCGCAGCTGAGGAAGTCTCCTGTAAAACCTCTGATTGCCTCCCATGTGTCTCCTTTGAAATGCGAAACGAAGAGATTTTCAACAGACCCGTACGTATTAAGTACGCTCCCGATACAGCACAGAAAATCGACCATATCCGAAGAATTGGTAAAGCGGTGTACAAACCCGGCAAGCTTACTTTCAAGTTCTTGCCTGCTTACGATTTTCAGGTATTCGGCCGGAGCCGGCCCCAGGCAGCCAAGTACCCTGCCTGCGCTCTTAAGTATCTGGGCGACTCTTCCGTAGGCAAGAGATGAGGCTATCAAGCCTGCAACTTCCCTGTCACGTCGATCGTCATAATCATACAAAAACTGAAGCGGGTCCGGTGAAACATAGACCCGCTTATTGTAATCGGCGTATATCTTTTCGAATATCGAACGGCTTACTGCAAGGGATCCGTCGCCATCAATGACGCTGTGCATTTTTACTTGATCGCGTTGAATCCGAACGTCGGAGCAGTCTTGGGGGACTTTCCCTTTTTGATCAGATGGTAGTCGGCGTAGGTGAGCGGCGTAGCATCTTTGATAAACTTCGACACAACCACATTTCCTACGAAAAGCACGTGCGTTTCCAGCTCAAGGGTACGCACGACCTTCGCCTCAAGCGTAGCTACCGACCAGTCGGTGACCATGGGCGCGCCGGTGATCCCCTTAAGGAAATTGACGCCTTCAAACTTGTCTATGTCACGTCCCGATTTGAAGCCAAACTGTCCGAGGAACGTCATCGGCACTTCCTGTTCAAGGATCGAAACGGCAAAGAAACCGCTTTTCTGGATCATCCCTGTGGTAAGGTTGGCTTTGTTGAGGCATGTTGTAACACATACAGGATCACCTGTTATCTGCATGACCGCGTTGGCGATCTGCCCGTTTAGCTTGCCTTCTGCTTCAGTACTTACAATGTACATACCATAGGTGATGCTGAAAAGCGCTTTCATATCCAGCTGGTTTTCCATGGTCGATCCTCCCGGGGCAAAGATTTATTAATGTATATTTTAACTTATATCAAAGGAAACTTTAATAACAAAATTGAACTTATCTGCTTCCAAGATCCCTGTCAAGCATCTGACAAGCCATGGGAGAATTGCCGGAATTCTTAAGCCTTGCAAGTATCTCTGTGGCATGCTCCTCTTCTTCGACCTGCTCGTCAACGAACCAATTAAGCATACTTCTTGTTCCGTGATCCTTCTCCTTCTCTGCCAATTCAACCATGGCATATATTAGGGAGGTTACCTTCTCTTCGTGGGCAAGGACTTCCTGAAAAACATCTTCCGCGTCCTTCCATTCGTTCTTGGGATTTGCTATGGGGCCAAGTACTGCACGGCCACCGCGTGAAACAAGGTACTTGTAGAACTTCATGCCATGCGCCCACTCTTCTTCAGCCTGTTTTTCCATCCAGTGGGCACATCCGGGAAGATCTGCATCCTCAAACCATGCAGCCATAGAAAGGTAAAGATAAGATGATTCAAACTCCGCCTGTATCTGGGAATTGATACTTTTTTCCATCTTTTTTCCAATTTTCATCAGTAAAGCACCTCCGTGAAATATTTAGCTCAGTTTGTAACAATTACAAACTATAGACTGTTATGATAAAGTGTCAAGGTAGGAATGCCTATCATAAATCAGCCTCCCTGAGGTAAAATATAACCTGAACTTGAAAATTGCAATACACAGCACGGAGGTGCCTCATTTTGGAAATAAGACCGGTTGCAATCGAAGACGCAGATCAGATCTCAAGGATCAGGAGACTCAACGGAGTAAGAGAAGGGGTATTGGCCCTAACAAGCGAAAGGCTTGATGCCACTGTTGATTTCATCAAATCGCTGTCAGATGATGACCGTGCTTTTGTTTCCGTTGAAAAGGGCGAGGTGGCCGGAATGGCCGTAATGCTCAGGAACAGGTGCTCAACCAGAAGGCACAGTGCAAAACTGGCAATCATGGTTGCCCCGTACTGCCAGGAAAATGGGATCGGAACAGCATTGATGAAAAAACTGCTCGAAGAAGCAGATAACAAGCTGGGATTGCGCAGGATCGAACTGCTTGTTCTGACGGACAACATCCCAGCGATAAATCTTTATAAAAAATTCGGGTTTAAGACAGAAGCCACAAGAAAGAATGCTGCGGTCAAAGACGGAAAATTTGTTGACGAATACTTTATGGGGCGGATAAACAAAAAAGGAGATACTTCGGTATGATAATCAGACCTGTAACGGCCTATGACGCCCGGCATATCAGAGAGATCAGCTCAGACATTTCTGTCAGGAAGAGCATGAATATTTCTCAGGCCGGCTTTACTGATGCAGAAAATCTTATCAAAAACCTTACTGAACTCGACCACTTGCTCGTACTCGAGACAGAGATGGAACCGGTGGAGATCTGCGGAGTAGTACTGCTCAGAGTCGATCCCCAGATATACCTCCGACGGCAGGCCACTCTTGAAATAATGATGGGAACCAAGTGGCAGGGACAGGGATTGGGCAAAGCCCTGATGATGGCCGCCCTCGAACTTGCCGACAAGGAACTGATGCTCGAAAGGATAGAGGTCGAGATCGCCATCGACAACCTTAACGCCCTCAAACTCTGCAAATCAATGGGGTTCAAAGTGGAAGGGACCGCCAAAGACTGGGCTGTCTCCGACGACGGCGAATTTATTGATGCTTATCTGCTGGCTAGGTGCCGCCCCCGGCTCAAATAATAGCAATTGGGGTTTATAGCGGCACTGACTTAGCAATAACAATGGTGAAACTGCAGGCCTTTGTCCTGCGGGAAGCAATTGGGAAGCGGTTGGGAAGCAATTGTTAAAAACAAAGCCCATGGATCCCGGATCTCAAAACGCGCTCGAAATGGTTCGAGCACTAAGGATAATTTTAAATGTTCTCCTTACGGAAAACGGTGTTCTCCCGATCGACTTCATAACGGGATAACGATGGGAGGGCACGTCGTCATCATCTGCCATATGCCTCAATTGCTTTATAAATATATAACATTCTGGTGATCATTAATTCCATAAAAACCAGGTTGCCGTTATTATTCCCAAGGAACAATTTTCCCTGGATTAAGTATGTTGTTGGGATCAAAAGCAAGTTTTACTCTGCGAATGAGATCAATCTGGGCTTCATCAAGAAATGATGGGACGTATTTCAGCCTCTTGAGGCCGACACCGTGTTCTCCGGTAAGAGTTCCTTCAAGTTTTTTTACAACCTCATAAACTTCAAGTCGGGCGCCTTCAATAATTGAATGCCAATCAGGGGTATCTTTTTCGATGTAAAGTGTAACATGCATATTTCCGTCCCCCAGATGCCCATAAGCAGCATAATCAACACTATGCCTGCGGCAAATAAGCTCCAGTTGATCCATAAAATCCGGAATACTGCCAGTTGGAACAACAACATCCTCATTGGCAAGCTGAACAGGAGCAAACGCCCATACCGCCTCAGCTACACTTTTACGTCCTTTCCAAAGCTTATCCCTCGTAGTTCTGTTGTCGGCAACAAAAACCTCAAGAGCACCGCTCTCCATGCAGATATCTCCAATACGCTCTATTTCATCTGCAAGATGGTCTCTGTTGTTCCCCTCATACTGAAATATGATATGTGCCTTGGCTTCGCTGGTATATGGGAACTTCGTCTGGAGATATTTTTCAGTAAGAAGCATAGACGGCTTGTCCATAAATTCAATTGAACTTGGTATCGCCTTTCCAAGTGTCATGACCTTTGGAACAGCAGCTAGTGCAGTAGGGATGTCAGGAAATGGAACAAGAAGATCCACTACAAATGAGGAGAGAGGAAGAAGTCTCAAAATAATTTTTGTTACTATACCAAGCGTTCCTTCCGAACCAACCATTAGATGCACAAAATCATAGCCGGTAACATCTTTCCGGCGTTTTCCCCCAAACCACGTCACTGATCCGTCCGGTAGCACTACCTCCATTCCAAGTACATGGCTGCCGGTAGCACCATATTTAATAACTTTATTCCCTCCCGCGTTCTCTGCAACATTCCCGCCGATAAAAGAAGCATCGCCGCTGCATGGATCACCGGCGTAAAGAAGATGATGATCCGTTGCTGCTTTGTTAATTTCGGCCGTAACAACGCCGGGTTCAACAGTAATAGTTAAATTTTCCTCATCAAAATCAAGGATATGATTCATTCTTTCCAGTGAAAGTTCAATTCCTTTACATGCAGGAACAGCACCTCCTGATAGACCGGTACCTGCCCCACGCGGAGTTACAGGAATACGATGCTCATTTGCATATTTCATAAGAGCCGATATCTGTTCTGTTGTTTCTCCAAAACAAACGACCTCTGCACTGTATTTTTTATCCCATAGGTGAAGAGCGACTTCATCTTTTGAATAAGCATCAATTTTTTCCTTATCGACAGAAACACCTGATTTCCCAAAAATAGAAATCAGGTCATTAACTGTCGATTCGGTGACAGGAGTATAGGAAAAATTTGCTTTCATATTTTCATCTCCTTACGAATACGCGCAATGAGCCTAGGAAGAATATCATTTATTTCCCCGCATAGAGCAACATCTGCTACCCGAAAAATGGGAGCATCCGGATCTTTATTTACAGCAACAATTTTATTTGCGGTTTGCATTCCCGCCAGGTGCTGAACCGCTCCGGAAATACCTGCGGCAAGATAAAACTTGGGAGAGACAACTTTCCCGGAAAGGCCTACTTGATGGGGATATGATATCCATTTTGCCTCTACTGTAGGACGTGACGCACCGACTCCGCCTCCCAGCAGTTCTGCAAGTTCACGTATTAAAGAAAAGTTTTCCGGTCTTTTTAGTCCTTTTCCACCCGAAATAATTATCTCCTTATCCTGTATATTCGCTTCATCCGCACTGTTATATTCCATATCCAGAACTTTTATCCGACTTTCAAAAACATTTTCAGGAATATCAGGAATTATAACCTCGCCGTAAAATTTCGAAGGGGCTGGTATACGAAATGTTTTGGGGCGTACAGTAGACATCTGAGGAACATGTTCCGGTGTCTTTATTGTTGCCATGATATTCCCTCCTATGGCCGGCCGGGTCTGTAGCAGCAATCCATTTTCAGGGTCTATATCGAGCCCTGTACAGTCAGCGGTGAGCCCAGTATGAACCATAGCAGCCACTGCAGGAAGGTACGTGCGGCCTTCTGATGTTGCAGGAGCCAGAACTATTTCAGGCATGTATTTTATTATTATAAAACTGAGTAATTTTGCTGCAATTTCCTGATTAAAGTATGTAAGTTTTTCATGCTTTATCAAAAAAACCCGGTCAGCACCGTATGAGAACAATATTTCAGGCGGATCGATAATATCGCCGCAAAAAAGAATACACGTAACCTCGGTATTTTTTTTATCTGCCAGTTCTCTGGCCTTGCCTATTAGCTCCATTGTCACTGAATGGATCTTTCCCTTACGGACTTCTCCGCAGACATATATTCCTTTTGATTCCGTTGCATTTCTAAGCATCCCGGCACCTCCTACAATATAGCCAGATCACGGAGAATTTCTACTACTTGGTCAAGACCTTTATCAATTTCTCTTCCGCCGTAAAATTCTGTCTGTCTTGAAATTTTAGGATGGTAAATTTTCACAACTCTGGTTGGAGATCCTGCCAGTCCAACTTCTTCTTTAGCAATATCCAGTTCTTGAGAGCTGAATATTTGTATTTCAGCGCGGCGCGCTTTTTTTTTGAGGCTCAAAGTTGGCATTCCCGGTTCATTTATATCGTTCAGCACTGTAACTAGGCACGGAAATACGAGATGCTGAGTTTGATAGCCTTCTTCTATGGTACGTCTGACTTTAATGCCACTATCGCAGACTACAATAGAACTTACATACGTTGCAAACGGAAGATCCAGCATTGCAGCAACTTCAGGTCCAACTTGCCCTGTTTCTCCATCTGTTGCCTTCTCCCCCGCAAGAATAAGATCAAAAGGACCAAGTTTTTCAATTGCTTTTGCAAGAACCAACGATGTCGCCCAGCTGTCTGCTCCGGCAAAATACCTGTCTGACACGAGATAGGCACGATCTGCCCCTAGTGCAAGTGCCTCTCTTAATGCAATATCTGCCTGCGGCGGCCCCATAGAAAGGACAGATACTTCCCCTCCGTATTCTTTTCGTAAAATAAGCCCCGCCTCAAGTGCATTGAGATCAAGAGGATTGACTATATTACCTGCTCCTTCTCTTATCATTGTTCCTTTTTCTGGATCCATTTTTATTTCATCTGAATCAGGAACCTGTTTCACAAGAATCGCAATCTTCATATAAATATCACCTCTTGAGTCTATATAAAGGTTAATCTTTACTAGTTAAATATCAATAAGTACATAATTATTATAATCAAAACATGGATTCTGAAAATTACGCAGCTTTGTATCCAATTGTATTATGCCCATAATACTGAGACAATGGTCATAATACAAGGATTATCTCAAACTGTCTATATTAATTTTCTGTATCCATAAGCTTGCATTTGGAATAAAATATGATATTATTGCTGCAATGGATCTTTGGTAAATTTTTAAAATAGATATTGTACCCTATTATTCAACAAATACGGACCCAGAATCAAATAATCATAAATATGTGTTCAAGGGAGGGCAGCCGGCAACAGCAGACCTAAACAACAAAACACAGTTTTTGTAACAGATTGATTTAATACAGGTTAATTTATATTATGCAGAAATTGTTTTTTTATTTATCTACATTAAGGGAGGAACATGATTATGAAGAAGATATTCATTTGCGCTCTTGCTGTTATAACAGCAGCAGCTGCGTTTATCGGAAGCGCTGACGCAGCACCCATTAAGATGAAACTCGCTTATGTCGTTCCAGAGACGCAGTCAACACACATAGCTGCAGAAAAGTTCTTTAAGCCGTACGTTGAAAAACATTCTAATGGACAGATCATTGTAGAACTCTACCCTAATGGGCAGCTTGGCGGCGACAGGCAGGTTATAGAAGCAGTCGGACTTGGAACGATCCACATGACAATACCTGCTGTAGCTGTACTTTCAGGTTTTGAACCACGTTTCCAAGTCTTCGATCTTCCATTTCTCTTTAATAACAAAAAGGAAGTGTATAAAGCTCTGGACGGACCACTCGGCGACAAGCTCAACGCCCTTCTTCCACCGCTTGGGATCAAAAACCTTGCCTACGCAGAGAATGGATTCCGCATGATAACAAATAATAAGGGGCCGATCACGAAACCCTCTGATTTGGCCGGACTTAAAATTCGTACTATGGAAAATCCAATTCACATGGCAACATTCCGTGCTCTCGGAGCAAATCCTACCCCTATGAGTTTCGGCGAACTTTACACAGCTCTGCAGCAGAAAACCGTAGATGCCCAAGAGAACCCTATCCCTCTTATTTACACTTCAAAGTTTTATGAAGTTCAAAAGTACTGCTCTCTTTCCGGACATGTATATGCAGCTACAGCTCTTCTCGTAAACGACAGCTGGTTTAACAAGCTTCCCAAAGACCTGCAGAAGGTCATACAGGAGGCAGCTTTGATTTACCGTACAGAGCAGCGTAAGATATCAGACAAACAGGACAAGGATATGATAGAAAGTTTGAAGAAGAGCGGAATGAAGGTTAATGACATAACACCGGAACAGAAAAAGGCTTTCATCTCTGCAACGGCTGGTGTCTACAATGAATTCGCGAAATCCGTCAAAGGCGGACAGGAACTCATCGATCTGGCAAAAAAGAAATAAATTTTCATTAAAGTGTTTTTAGGGGAGCCTGGTTTTAGCCGGGCTCCCCTAATTATTACCGGAGGTGATACTCAATGCTAAAAAAATTATGGAACAACATGGAAGAATATTTACTGGTCTATAGCTTGATGTTATCAGTTGGGCTTGTTTTCATTCAAGTGGTAATGCGTTATGTGTTCAGTAACTCCCTATCGTGGAGTGAGGAACTTGCTCGCTATCTTTTTCTATGGCAGATATGGGTTGGAGCCAGTTATGCAGTCAAAGAGCACCGCCACCTCCGAATCGAACTGATCCAGGATTTTATTCATGATCCCTTCAGAAAAAAAATGTTTGAATTATTTGCGCTGTCACTGTGGCTCGGATTTAGCGTGTTTCTGGCATTTGAAGGCAGTACTCTTACTGCCCTGCTTTTCCAGAGAGGGCAGGTTTCACCGGCAATGCGTATCCCTATGGCCTATGCATATGCATCAGTACCTGTTGGATGCACATTGATGTCAATAAGACTTATTTCCGAGATGTTTAAGATTTTTAGCTCCATGAGCAAGAAGGAGGTTGTATAACATGGAGATTTTTGTGCTTTTCGGTTCTATGACAATTCTTCTTGCCCTGTCACTTCCGATAGGGATCTCGCTCGGTTTTGCAACGGCACTGACTCTCGTCTATACGGATTCGGTTCCTCTTATTATGATCGCGCAGAATGCTTTTGCAGCTCTGGACTCTTTCCCTTTGCTGGCTATTCCTTTCTTTATGCTTGCAGGTTCTCTTATGAGCTATGGCGGAATTTCAAAAAGGCTGGTAACTCTTGCGAACGCAATGGTAGGCGCAGTAATAGGCGGACTTGCAATGGTAACAGTAACTGCATGTATGTTTTTTGCGGCTATTTCAGGTTCAGGACCGGCAACAGTATCCGCAATAGGGTCTTTTATGATTCCTGCCATGAAGGCAAAAAAATACGACGATGATTTTGCAGCAGCACTGACAGCAGTAGCGGGCTCTATAGGCGTAATCATCCCACCTTCTATCCCTTTTGTGATTTACGGCGTTGTCTCGGGGGTTTCTGTAGGAGAAATGTTCGTTTCAGGAATCATACCGGGCATAGTCATTGGTCTATCGCTAATGGCCTTGTCATATAGGATAGCCAAGAAGAAGAAATATCCTCGTGCTGAGAAGAATGTTGCTATTGGACATGCATTTAAAGAAGCTTGGTGGGCCCTTATGGTCCCTGTCATCATCCTCGGGGGGATCTACGGCGGGATATTTACTCCTACAGAAGCAGCAGTCGTTGCATCTGTATATGCACTTTTCATAGGTAAGTACGTTTATAAAGAACTTGACTTCAATACAATTTACGATGCTTTTAAGGATGCAGCACTTGTAAACGGAGCAACAACTTTTATGATCGGCCTTTCCATGTCTTTCGCCACATTCCTTGCGATGGAGCAGGTACCGGCGCGGATCTGCGAATGGATGCTTTCTCTTTCTTCAAGTCCGGCAATGATATTGTTAATTATAAATATCCTGCTATTAACAGTAGGATGTTTTGTGGACAATATTTCTTCTATGATAATTCTTACTCCTATACTTCTTCCAATAGTTACAAAGATAGGAATTGATCCCGTACACTTTGGACTTGTTATGACAGTTGCTCTTGCGACAGGTTTTGTAACACCTCCCTACGGAGCAAATCTTTTTGTTGCATCCGCTGTCTCAGGAGTAAATATGGTTAGACTCTCAAAAGCAGTAGGACCATTTATATTGGTAATGATATCATGTCTCCTTTTATTTACATATATTCCATCAATAAGCATGTCTCTGGTATGGATGCTGAGGTAATATAAAATGAGAGTGTCCTCATCCTTCTGTTTAACAAGCAGCACAGAAGAGTGGCATGCTCATATACCTCCAGGGCAATTACTAAAGATCGCAGAGAAACCTCAATTCAATAAACTTCAAAATATTGAAGAATACATTACAGAAAAGCTGGCAAGTTCTTCTCATGCTCAAAAGATGAAAAAGCTTGCCGGCCAATCAGGTAAAGTTTTAATAATCTGCGATGATGCAACCAGACCGACACCAACATCACGAATATTGCCCATTCTATCTGAATTTCTTGTCTCAGCAGGAGTAAAGCAAGAAAACCAAATGATATTATTTGCGACTGGAACTCACAGAATAGTATCAGAAAATGAAGCTTTTAAAAAAATAGGAAATACGCTCTGGGGTAAGGTGAAATGGATCAGTCATGATTGGAATATTGATCTTACAAAAATTGGCTGCACCGCTTCTGGAATCCCAATAGAGGTAAACCCTATTTTGTCTGGCTATCAAATTATCATCGGTATTGGCAGCGTATTTCCTCACCGTTTCTGCGGCTGGTCAGGCGGCGGGAAAATAATACTTCCTGGTGTCAGCGGACCTGAATCTGTTTCGCAGACACACTGGATGCCTTATTATGACAATTCGATATGCCTCGGAAATGAGAACAATCTTGCACTGGAAGAGATAATGTCAGCGGCAAAAAAGGCAGGGCTCTCTTTTCTCATACAGTGCGTCTGTGACGGAAACGGCAAATTAAGTGATATTATTCTAGGAGAACCTCTGGAAACTCATAAAACTGCAATTATTAAAGCAAAATCAATTATGTCTGTTAAAGTGCCGGTTGCAGATGTTGTAATTGCCCAAGCATGGCCGGAGGATGCAGATCTCTGGCAAGCGGGAAAAGCCCTATATGCAGCAGAAAATATTGTCGCCCCCGGAGGACATATTATCGTTACAGCATCATTAAATGAGGGTATTGGACCTCACATAAAATATGCGGAACTTATGTGCTCTTCTGAAGGAGATATACTCAAACACAAAAAACAGCATAATGCAATGGGACTAGCGGCAGCCGCGGCTTATGCGACATATTGCGTACGAAGAAAAGCCTCTCTGTCTTTTGTTAGTAGAAGCCGTTTTTCCAGCGATATTACAAATTTGAGCGGACTCAACTTTTACAATAACCTTGATGATGCGGTAAGTTCACTATTAATAAAGAATAGTAAGATGACATTCTCTGTGATTCTCGAAGCACCTTTAACTCTGCCTATAGCTGATGGAGGAGATAAGCAATGACCAATAAGACATCAAATCTTGCTGATACTGTCTATTTTACACTTAAGAACAGGATACTCCGGGGGGAACTCCGCCCTGGGACTGCACTGCGTGAAGAATATCTTTCAGAAATATTCCAGGTCAGCAGAACTCCTTTAAGAAAAGCTCTTGCACAGCTTATGGTTGAGGGATATCTAACAAAAGGCAGAGACAGAACTCTTCGTATTCCTGAAATTTCACCGGATCAGCTAAAAGACACACTTGCCGCACGTAAACTTCTTGAAATAGCCTCTGTAGAAGAAGCAGCAACAAAGGCAACAAAAGAAGACATCGGAAGGCTTGAGCACTTAATCTGGGATGAAGAAGAAGCCATGAGAACTCAGGATAACCTTCTTGTAGCCTCTATCGACCGAATGTTTCACAACTATCTGGCCCAAACATCCGGCAACAGAATCTACGAAGAGTTTATAGGTCAGCTTGGCTATAAAGTATCGTTGTACCTTGCATTGAGCAATACGCTGGGAGAGGTCATAAACGAAGCTCTTAAAGAACATAGAGAGATACTTAACTCCGTAAAGTTTAAAATGCCGGACAGGGCAGCAAAAGCAATGAAAGACCATCTTGATAATGTTGAACGAAGAATGTTGGAATCAATAAGACACGAAGAAGAAAATTCGAAGTCAACAGTTCTTTCATCAAAAATAAAAAAGAAATCAAAAACGAGGTGATCTGTAATGACACAGATAGCATTTCCTAACAGCCGCATGTCGTCGATCCAGATGTCCGGCGGAATACGCGAAATCCTGGGACGAGCCGACGAATTGGAAAAACAGGGCAAAAGCATAATACACATGGAAATTGGCAGACCGGACTTTGATTCCCCTCAATGTGCAAAAAATGCAGCAATTACAGCATTGAACAACGGAGATGTGCACTATACAGACATGGCCGGCACACACAAACTGCGCGAAGCAGTAGCGGAAAAATATCTCAAAGACAACAGCATGCAGTTAGACCCGGACAAGAATATTGTTATCACATCAGGTGCAATAGAGGCTCTTACAGCAACATTCCTGACAATGCTTGAACCAGGTGACGAGGTAATTGTTCCAGCACCGTACTTCCCTGCATACGCAGACCAGATCGCACTCGCAAACGGTGTTTTAGTAAAAGCTGATACAACAATAGAAAATGAATTCCGTTTAAAAGTTGCTGACCTCGAAAACTCCATCTCTAACAAAAGTAAAGTACTGCTCCTGAATACTCCCAATAACCCCAGCGGTGCTGTACTCACAAGACAGGATCTTGAAGAAATTGCAAGCCTTGCTATAAAGCACAACCTCTGGGTCATTTCGGATGAATGCTATGAAAAATTTCTTTATGAAGGAGATCATATAAGTATTGCAAGCCTGCCCGGAATGGCCGAACGCACTGTAACAATTTCAGCAGCTTCAAAAACATGGTCAATGACGGGCTGGCGTGTCGGTTGGATAGTGTGCCCTGAACAGATGAGACCCTTTGCCAATAAATGCCACCAGAATCTAACCACATGTGCGACCTCGTTTGCTCAGGCTGGTGTTACAGAAGCGTTTAAGCATGCAGACAAAGATGTAAAGACAATGGTTCTGGAATACAAACGACGCAGGGACATGGTTATGAAATGGCTAAGCAGGACCAAAGGTTTCGAACATGTAATCCCTTCAGGTGCATTCTATGCATTTCCGAAAATCTCATCATTAGGTATGGATGGATTCAAATTCTGCTCATGGCTGCTTGAAGAAGCAGGAGTCTCTACCGTACCGGGCGAGGTATTCGGCAGCCCCGGACATATCAGAATAGCCTACTGCAGATCCTACGAATATATCGAAGAGGGCATGAGGCGTATAAAGGAAGCTGTGGAAAAGATATAAATGTTTTCTTGCAATTGAGACATCTCGCGGCGCTGTCTTAGCATTAACAATGGTGAAGCTGCAGGCCTTTGTCCTCCGGGAAGCGGTTGGGAAGCAATTGTTAAAACCAAAACCGGTCACAGACTAAGTTAGAAGCCACTGGTCTCCCGATGCAAGCATTCGTGAGCGACGGAGAGGGTGCTCCTGCGGCCCTTACAATCGCTTCGCCACCGCTTCCCGCGACATGTTTATGTCGCACTTCGCGCCGGTGCTCTTACGGCAGCTTCCCAACAAAAAAGCCCCGTGCATGAGCACGGAGCTTTTTTGTTAAATTAATTCTGGCAGCGACCTACTCTCCCACGAATACCCTCCGTAGTACCATCGGCGAAGGAGGGCTTAACTGCCGGGTTCGGCATGGGACCGGGTGTGTCCCCTCCTCTGTTACCACCAGAAACTTGTATGTTTTAGGCTGTGACCTTTGCGCTTTTTGCTGCGTTCATCTTCGCTCGCCTGCGCTCAACGTATTCATATACGCCTTCGCTTGACTCGCTCTATAAACTTGCAAAAACTCGCAAATCTCTTCGCCTGTGCATTGCTTTTTGATTTGACGC
>JAPCWD010000018.1 GCA_025943965.1 Synergistaceae bacterium DZ-S4 | reverse complement strand
TTTTTGACGGATATATTATTGTCGTTCTCGGCGCCTCGAACCCGTGGTTTGCCGCATACTTTCTGTTAGCCGCGTTTAGCACAGTAGTTTTTCTGTTGTGCCTAGCATATGTTTCAGACCGGTTTGCTGAGTTTATTCTCCTGAAAAAATCGCTTAGCATAATATCGTAGGATCCAATAGCCATTGAACCTCACCTTTCTCCGCACTTGCGGTGTTTTTTTTACCTGTCATCTTGACCAACGATCATCCAGTGCCGCATTGTTTTTTTTTATGGGCATAAGCATCCTATTTAACTGTCATAGGAGAAACACCTCTTTAAGGGATATGTAACAGACAAAAAGTCTTTGTTGTCCTTAATGACGAAATCTCGCATCGTATGCAAGGAGGTCTCCTGTAACTGCAGCTTCACTCAAATTTTCAGGACGTTGTTTGCTCATAATTTTTCTCCTACAGGGAAGGCTCCGGATATTCATCATCTTCAAGCCGCTCTATTTCAAGTATAATCTTTTTGGTCTCTGCCTGAAGCTTACTTATGGTCTCAGGGTTAACATCAAAAAATATTTTTCTTTTTGCGTTTGCACTGACATACCCATCTTCCTCCAGCGCCATCTGGCAGTATTTATTGATCTGCTTTTTGCTCATAAGGGGAGCTATCTCCCCAATACTGTCTTTGACCCTTGTGACTATTTTAGCCTCTTTAAGTATCTCCTTGACAGTGTAATCCATCGTATCCTGCATAATGGAGTACATAGTCTCCGCAAACGGTGTCACATCAAGATAACGGTACAGGTCAGGGTCATTTCCCTTTACAGTTATGAAATTATTTTCATCTGCGTCAAAGGTGCATTTTTTGGTTATCTTGCATGTAACATCTTCAAGCCCTTGTATATAGTCGTTCTTCCGGCTGCCTATTATGTCGGATATGGGGAATATAGCGCCTCCCGGCACATATTTATGCGAAGCAAGCATATCATGGAAGCAGAGCCTTGATATTCTCCCGTTCCCATCCTCAAAGGGATGTATCGCAGTAAACACCATATGCGACACAGATCCGGCAACAACAGGATCTATACCCATATCGGCAGTAAGGGTCGTGTGGATGTCAATAAATCCGTCCATAAGTTCGTAAACGTTTTTGGGAGACGGGGTTACGTAACTTATCACAGGAGCCCTGCCCCCCCTTCCCTTGACGCCTATAAAATTCTGCTTGTCCCTGTAGTCATAGTTTACAGAAAGACTGTCTACGATCTTATTCTGTAAATCTATCAGCTTATTCTTTGTCAGTGGTCTGACAGCAGCCCCGTTCTTTTTAAGTATACCTTCATACTTTCTAACCCTTTTGTTACTCTTCGTATCACCTTCTACCTTGAACGACATTATAGATTCTTTAAAGAACATGATGTCCTTAACTGTATCGAGAAGCCTTTTATCTGTCTTAACAAATACATTAAGCAGCTCAGCACCGTAATTCCTTAAAGAGTACCTGTCAAGGCGTTCAGTCCGCTTGACTATCGGACAGAGCACGCTGAGATCGCCCAGGGTATTGTCGGCTATTCTGTATTTTGCATTTACACGGCTCTCCGGTATCTCTGTCAGCGTATAATAGAAATCTTTATTCAATAGGTCCTGCAGAGGCCGGTAACGCGCCTCAAGAATTTCCGTTCCTGAGAAATCAAGCGAATCCCCTGTTATTTTTTCGTACAGGTAGCCTGCCTTCCTGTTTACCGCCCCTTCGGGACTTTCATTGACAATGGCCTCGAACTTCGATCTCTCTTCCGAAGTGAACGCAAGGAACGTCTTTTTGAGGATATAGGGATTGAATTCCTCGCCTGCTATGGCAAAAAACGTATGTTCCGGGGCGCCTATTGAATCATAAACTTCATCAAAGACGCTCCCGGGTCTGTTTTTTACTATCCAGACACTGTTGTTGTCATTTTCGTATTCAGCCCTGTTTTTTGCAATTACGTTGCACTTGATTTTGCTGATCGGGTCAAGCCCATACTTGTCACAGAGCCACACATTGCCCAGCAGCCTGTACCCTTTTTCCTTAAGGACATCTATCTTATCGTGAAGCGGATAATTCCTTAATGTAAACATTATAGCCTCCTGTTCCGGCATGTTCTGCTGCAATACATGCACTTTGTGAAATGGCGTTTTTTCTGCAACTTTTTTGTGCATTTTGAAAAATAAATGTGCAAAATCAGGGTCTAAATCCAACCTCTAAAACCTGTAGATTCTGATATGGTCAGTGTTAATTTCACTTTAACCTATTAGTGAAACTGTTCACTCTGTTTCGTTTGGGCGAATTTTTGCCTTTTTCTGATAATTCGCACAATAAGTTTAAATTTAATATTTTCAAGCCTTTTTATAATTCGAAGCGCGATGCAGTGTTTACCATTAGTATGCCTTTCTCTTACCAAGCACATGACATCTATATATCAAGCGCTTTTGATTAAATAGATATGCTCTGGATTCTGTTAGGAGTTGTCTTTACCCCCTCGTTCCTTTCGTTTCTTTTTAAGTTTCTCGTAGTCCAGTTTCGGCACCTTTGCGCGGTCTTCCATGGCATCGGATATCCAGCCGTAAAAATCAGGCACGGCATCTGAAATAAGTATGGCCTTGCTTATGTCTTCCGGATCATACCGGAGCGCCTTGAGCGCCCTGTACCTTGCCTTCTCTATGGTGTCCTCCGGCAGCGTCATGTACGGGGAGAGCACTGGCATATCCTCTTTCGGGATATTCACCTGCGTCCCTCCGAACGGATCGCGTCTTTCGCGCGCGATGCACTCGCCGAGCTCCTTTGACACAAAGCCTATTTCATAAAGCATGTTTTTGCCGTCTCCGCTGTCAAGCCTGCCAGAGGCAGGAACGGTGACCCCTATGCTTTTAAAATAGGTCGAAGGGGGTTCCGGAGCTGCCGAACGGAAGCAGAAGCCGCTCTCCTCATAGGCATCTCTGGTCGCAACGTCATTTCCGAGCAGAAATGCCGGAACAGCGGACTCCTGGGCCGATGTCCAGATGACAAGGGTACCCGAACTGCATTCCGAGACGGCCCTCTCAAAAGATCCAAGCTGGAATTTGGTCCAGCGTTCAAGGGCGAGCGCATATATTATGGTATCCGGGAACATGGAGGCAGTCCGCACGATCCAGGGGATAAAGTGGTCCATGCTGCCTGTATATCCCGTCCTCAGCATTATTGTATCGGCGCTTCCGGCCATGTACAGGGCGGTATTTCTGCCGCCGTTTCTGCATATCATGGTGTTCAGCTCCCGTACGGCCTCCTTTATGAAGGCCCCAAGGACCTTTCTCGGTCCTTCCGGGAACCTTTCCGTATAATCTTTAAGGCACCCTCTCTCGTCCGGTGTCATACTGGCTGAACGGAAATCGGTAAAGAATCCCGAATTCTTTTCGCCCAGGAGTTCCCGTCCGAAATCAAACGCAAGGGAGGCAAATATCGGGGTGAGCTTCGGCAGCTCCGGATCTTTTCCCGCGGATCTGATCTCAGAGTCCCAGAGCCTGAACGCGCATCCCGCAAGTGCCCTGATGATTGAGGACGAAGCGGCCTCCCACAGCCACTGGGACATCTCAGGCGATCTTCTGATGCCTGACATGATCATGTCCGAAATATAGTCCTTAAAACTGTCCAAAGAGGTAACAGAGGGTATAAAGAGGGCCTCTGCGAGAAAGTCAATATCTGTGGCGTGCGGCATAAATTCAAAATATTCATCATAGTCGTCCGATGCAATGCCTATTGCAGCCGACTTTTTCACCCCGCCCTTGACGTCGCCTGCGGAGAAGAACATCCGGTCAAGCGGGAGCCCGGAACGCACGAGGCTGTCGCCGTCGGGAAACGCTACTACATCAAATCTCTTGTTTCTCCTGTAGAAGCAGTCCTTTGATATATGGCGCTTCGCTAGGCGGTACCTGCCTTTGGGGTCCAGCTTCATGCTCATTGATACGGAACGCTTGTAGAAATCCTCCGTTATGATGTCGGGCCTTGAGGCCAGAGCCTCGGCCCTGTTCCGTATGCGGGCAAGCCAGTGCTGCATGACCTCGTCTCCCGGTCCTATAAATCCCGTAGATCTCATTGAAATTATCCTCCGTAGTTAAGGGCTGCCGTGATCCGGTTCGCGCAAAAAGCGCTTTTTAAAGGTGAGGAAAAATGAGTAATGATACTCGTTTTGAACTCTTATTCTTCAGATTTAAAAGATATCAATGAGGGAGCGATTTAAGCCCCCTCTCTTTTAAATAATACCGACTAAATATTATAACTACGCTATCTTCAAATCATTTTCAGGAAATACCGTCTGATCGAAGATCTCATACACCAGAGCCATGGAATAAAGGGCTGAGTAGGACTTATGTCCGTCCGGCGCCGAAATGAAGTCTTCAATGGGACTTAGTTCCGGATCGTCTTTATGGTAATGTCCGAAAGACCATCTGTCGAAATCCAGCCTCTCCGTCACTTGCTCAAAGTACGGAGAAAGCGGATCGTAAAGGTTTGGTTCATACCCCAGGTCCTTTGTGAGAAGGGGTTTGAGATCAAGTGAGTCCAGTGCCCTTGTCGGCGCGGCGTGGGTAAGCACCATATCTACCCTCCAGCCGTTTGCTTCAAGCTGGCTGATCCCGTATTCATATTCCTCTTTACTCGGTTCCTCCGCCGCCCACCAGGAAGTACCTTCCCTGCGCAGGATCTTGTCTATGGAAATTCCGCCGCCGAAACACCAGGTCTTCATGCCACCGAAATCATAGACATGCCCCCTTTGTTTCAGGTGGAGGACCGAAGACCTCAAGACACCGACCTTGCCTCCGAAACGTTCCTCTTCCGGGAAGGCGCGGAGGCGGTCGAAGTTCTCGTGGTTCCCGTCGATAAACACAGTGGTGAACGGCATGGCTTCGAGCTCGTCAAGGATCCTGTTTTCTATCCGTCCCTGCTTGGGCGTATCGGGACCCCAGATGACACCGAAGTCGCCGACCACGGCCATCAGGTCGTTTTTTGTAAAGGTATATTCGGTATCCTCGTTCGCCTTAATACTGTCCATGACAGCCCTGAATCTTTTGACCGGGTCTCCGTGCGTATCTCCTGTGATGATAAGTCTCATGCCCTGCACGTTCCTTTCCGTCTGATTCTTTTAATTCCTCAGGAGAGAAATAATTCTCCCGCGGATTAATTAAAGTCCGCATTTATTGTACGGCAGCGGAGCACCGTTCGTTTCTTTCGCGCTTATTAAGGCAGCGCCGTCGGCCTTAGGAGATTTCGCATTTTCGGCTGCGGAACACCGGACATTATACAACGTTGAAATATTCATGCTTGTTGTTTAAGCAATACTTGAGCTTACTATAAATAGTAGAAATAGTCAAGCCTATTTTTATTAAATATTTTTATTAAATTTATCTCAAGATCCTCAAACCTATTTATTCTAAAACTTTCAGATGCCCGACAAGGGATTTCACCCCTTGTCGGGCTTGCCTGCCAACGACGATTTTTCAAACGAACCCGTGGAAACTGCCCATCTCAAAAATCCAGTCCTGTGTGATGTCAACGGCATCATGCCCCTGCAATATCTTGGGAGCCATGCTGCCATCTTCGGGGAAGTCCGTTTCGTAATCAAGCAGAAAATAATCGTTATCGGGGGTGACCCGAAAGCGTATCATCGGCTTGCTGTGGACCAGACCGTCTACCAAAACCCCGTGATATACCTGAAGGATGTCGTCTCTGTCGACTTTCTCATCGATCGAATCACCCCATATTTCCAGCCTTTTAAGGAGGGTGTTCGGAACATCGTCGAAAAGTCCCATACTCTCGTCCCTCAGGCGTGACCAGAGGAAAACTGTCTGCATAGTATCAGCGGGATCGTCTGTATAGAAGTTCCTCCAACCACCGGCCATCTCGGTCAACTGAGCTATTTCGTGCACCAGATCCTTGAAGCCACCCGTTATCAGGACACCGCTTCTGTCAAGTTTTTTCTCCATGCTGAAACCCTCCTCAATAAATATAGAGAACTACAGTTACATTTGACATTAAAATGAGTTTGTCAAAAGCACGCCGTTGATCATGATGTGTTATGAATTATTAAGGAGATCTGATGGGATTTGCTGTATTGGCGGGATCCAAAGGCATTTTCTCGTAATGCAAAAAAAATAAACACCAACATAAATATCGAATACAGAAGGATAAACGACATCAGGAAAGTGTTTGAATGGCATACCGCTGCTCTTTTCCCAGTTTGTTTTTTTCATGTTCCTATTCCTCCGTGTGTGTGGATCAAATTAAAAAATGTGACGGAATAGGAAAAGAGCCAAGGTATCGTGCATTATTCTGTTGTCAGATAATTATACTACGTTTGACCAGCGTTAAACAAGTGGGCTATGACTTTTTTTTTTGTAATATTTTGGGCCGACCGCTAAACTGTTTTTATTTGTGATGCTATTCTTCCAGAGATACTGATCCGAAATCAGCCTGAACCCATTCTTCCTTCAGCTGGCTATACGAAACTGTCCTTATTATTCTTATACCCATTTCAGCAAGGATCGATGGAACGTGTTTTTGCCGTTCAATAAAGGCACGCATCTGGTCATCGCTCCACGGCTTGCTCGAAAGCCCGCGCCGGCTCGGAAGCTTAAGTCTGTCTCTCGTCGAGAGTCCTAGGTCTTCGAATTTAATTGGCTTACTTTTGTCTTCCATATCCTCACCCCCAATTATATATCCAGATCCTTTGCCATTATTTCGGCGTTTTTTTGAAATGCAACTTCGAGGTAATCCTCTATATCTTCTTCAGCGGCTCTTCTGCGCAGATATTCCATATTCAGTCCCGTTCCGGCCCCCGTTGATATCATTACCCTGGCCCATTCGAGGTCCTTCGGGATATTACGCCATTTAGCAGCGTTCAGCCTATCAATAATCATTTCTTCAGAAGAAGATATAAGAACGGTCTTCCCCATATACTCTATTTCACTTATCTTTTCAGGAACATGTCCGTTTACAAACTCGGCCAGAAGGTCGTATTCAACGGAAAAATAGTGCCTTCCTGTCTTAATAAACCCGTGTTCTTTAAGAAGATTAGTAGCCGGAAGTATGTCATCAAGATATATATCCATATCTATGGACATATAGTTGCCACCGGTATATAACTGTACGGCGCTTCCGCCGACAAGCACAGGGAGCGCGCAGCTTCCTTCCGCCTTCAGTTTCTCGTTAAGCCAGGTCAGGAAGAAGATCTTCTTCTCTATGTCGCTCAGCCTTTTTGTTTTTATATCTTTAAGGTCCATAAATATCCACCTCTGCCTTCAACTTTCTTTTTTGCTTTTTTTCGTTACCGAACAAAGCGCTATGCACCCCCGCAGGAGGGACATTGTCCCGTATACAGTTTCAGTATACAACCTTTAAAAGATAGGAATAACCGCCCGGCTGACGGCTTAATTTTGGCGTAAAAACTCGAAAACCGCCAAAATAAACGGTAAAAAACCGGGGTTAACAGAGGCCTTCAAAGAGACAAAGAGGCTCTAAAACCCTGTGATACCAAGCTTCCTATAAATCCCAACGAACCGTACGGAAGAAAGGTGTACAAACCGCCTTAAAAGGAAAGGGAGCCATCCAACCGCCACCTTCTGCACCTTCTGCATCTGTTTGCCCTCTTGGACGCTTTGTCCAGGTCTTTTCCTTAAATGATTGATTTGTGTCCGTTAAACGGTTTGAATACACGTTTCTCCGTTTCGTGGAATAACACTATTTCGCCAAATAAATTCTGAAGGAGTCAAATAAAAACCTTCGGAGGCGAATCATCATGTCAAAAGTTAAAAACAACGAAAGAGAATTTAAAAGCATAGTCGATCCAGAACATGTGTTTTTCACCAATAAGTGTGTTATTGACAACCCAGTCGATATCACCGGAGCGCTCGGCGGCATACCTGAACCCTGGAACAGTTACGATATCGTCTATTCTCTGGACGCAGAGACACAGGCTTATACCGATGATTTGGGAAATCTGCGGAATAAAGTTTTGAGCTATCAAATCGGAGCGTTGAATATCAAGAAACGGACATACCGTGAGTGTATTGTATTTCCCGAGAACGGTAAAAGGCTTCGCCTGAGGGACATCATTTCAAATGCCATCGGGCTCGCGGAGTTGGGGCGCACGAAAGCTGATGGAGCCAACGTACTGCAGCTCACACACTATGGAATTATGGAGTGGAGCCTTTTTCAAGATCGCAAGGATGTCTCTTCATTTTTTAAGGAGGTTCACAAGGTTCCTGCTTGTTTTCGGACCAAGGTAATAAAATCCGTTCCCCTGAAAGGCAGCCATTATGTCAAAGTTCTGTTCCGCAGCTGTGACACATATTTACACGCCCCGGCAGGATTCCGCGGTCTTGAAAAGCTTTCCGAGATGACACTTATTAAGAAGGTATCAATTGGTGATTGGATCAAGGATATGGAGGGATTGTTGAGGGACAACAGAGATCTTTTCATTCATTATGCCTTGAGCGATATTCGCGCGACACTTGAATACGAGGCTCTATTTCTCCATAAGGTATATTTGATGACAGGCACGCCGTGCCTTCCTGTTACGCTTGGCGACCTCTCAGTAAAGTGTTTTGATTCGATAATCAGGGATATGAACAATATCCCTAAAACGCCCATATTAAAGATCATCGATAATGAACCGTTGCTGCGCCTGATGGGCAAAGAAATTACAAATTATACAGATTCCAAGGGTCACAATCGCAAAAGTTATAAATATACCGATAAATATTCATGGAATAAAACCTTGTGCAGCGACTCTTATTATGGGGGTTTGAACATATCGTTTATCTGCGGCGAGCGTAAGGCCTCTCCCGGCAAGGTCTTCCTGGACTTGGACTTTTCTGGGGCATATCCGACAGCACTTGCCGCATGCGGGGATATCGACTTCAATTCCGTGTCTGTAAGGTATGATGAAATACAAGTGCAGTCCGTGGACGAATTATTAAAGTATCTTAATATGGACTTATGCGACATTTCTGACGTCCCTCACTATTATTTCAGCCTTGACTTCAAGTGGGATCCGGATACTTTATTCCCGTCTATCCCTTGTTATACCGATGCAGGCCTGATTTATCCGCTCGAGGGTTGTACTTACTGTACAATGCCCGAGTTGCTGTACGCCTTATCGACCGGGAAAGTTTCTGTGACGATCAATGCATACACCGGATTTAAGAGTAAGAGAGACGCTTTTACTTTAGCCGGCGTGTTCAAGAAACTGACTGAAGAGAGGAAAAAATCGGTTAAGGGAACGCTTGAAGAGCGCATGTGGAAAGAAGTCAGCAACACGTTGTACGGCAAGATGGCACAGGGGATCAAGGAACGGAAGGTATTTGACATCACACGGAATGAATCTCGTACTTTGGGCCCTTCCCCGATATCATGCGTATACTATGCCTCAAGCTGCACAGGTTTGGTCCGCGCCGCACTTTCCTCCGCAATAGACGTTATCGGCAACGCTGACGGCTGCTCGGTTGTCTGCGCGACGACAGACGGCTTCATCGCTGAGGTGCCCCTTCCGGAAGGTTTTGAAATCAAAACAGACGACAACGGAATTGTCGTCCCTCCCTCAATTGAAGAGCTCCTTGATCCAGCGCTGTTAGAGCATCTCGAAAGTGAATATCCAATTCATCTGATGATAAAAGCCCGGCATAAAATGGGATGTGGGAACTGGCTTGAGATAAAGCATGTTGGAGATGAGGTCGGGTCTTACAAAACAAGGGTAAACTGGCTGACCTGGGAAGGGGTCCAGCAATGTAAAGCAGCTTCCGGCATGCAGGTGGATGACTATAATAAAATAAGAGAGATCGCCGCGAGCGATAAGTTAGTGCCGATTCAGAAAAAGAGACTGCCGAGCATGCGCGAGATCCTTGATGGCAAGGTTTTTGATCTCATATCCCTGATAACTACTCAAAAGGCTTCCCTGTCACCCGACGGAAAACGTGTATATTCTCAAGACGGTCTTTCTTCTTTGCCTCCGGCGACAGTGTCCGATGTTTTGAAAACGCGCACCGTTATTAAACACAGGAAGAAGGATTTGGGCGAAATGGTTAAACCGAAAGACCTTCATTTGTTGATCTCTTGTGCAAAAAATAATGTGAAGGTGCCCAAAAAGAATGGATTATTCAGGGTGACCGAGATGATGGTTTTAAGGGTGATCGCCAGAATGGATAAAAAGAGATATTTCGGCGGAAGATCCTATAAAGCAGTTGCTGCGTTGCTTGGACTAAAAGATTTAAAAAATTACAAACGTCAAGCGCCTGTCTTCGGGTGTATCCCGGATTGTGAAGAATCAAGAAAAGTGATCAGGGATATTGCCCTTAAAGTTGGCCTTTCGGGCAATGAAAATGAATTCGAAAAACTTTTATTCCCAATAGAACGATCCGTTTCTTCCATGGAAATGCCGGCTCCAGTTGATCCTTCTCCCGAAAATTGTATCGATGAAGAAGGGTCGTCCTCGGATGACGGGGTGGAATTCGAAAAACTTTTATTCCCAATAGAACAATCCGGTTCCCCCATGGAAATACCGGCTGCCGTTGATCCGTCTCCCGAAAATTATATCGATGAAGAAGATTGGTCATGGGAGGAAGAGAGTGTTATTGACGAAGACGATGATACCAGCGTGGCAGTTTAAATTTAAGTTACGGGAATGATTCATATCATATTTTGAAGAATGATACTGAGGAGAGGGTGGAGGGAGGGCTGTTAAACCCTCTCCTTCTACTTCTGTCGTTGTCTTTACTTGTCCTGTTTCTTTTCTGTACTTTCCGCTGTCAGACTCTTAAGGAGTGAGGAATTGATGTTCGCGTCTGCTATCCCCTTTATAAGAGTCAGGGTAAATAGACAGCCTCTGAACTTATCGTTTGATAATTCTCCCCCTGCCGAAATATCCGTTTTAGTCATCTCCGTTTTTTCCTGCAGCGGTAGTGCTTCAAGCCATCGGTCAAGTTCAACTCGCGGATAACGGATCCATTTCGCTCCTTTTTTCTCCGCCCGCAACCTGACGAATTTGGGGGGCGGAACGAGGGAACCCGGGCACTTCGGGGACCTGGCGCAGATAAGATAGCTGACCGGCACTCCAAGGTATAACGCGGCTTCGGATGTTGTTAAAAGCGCTTGGTTCGCATTGCAGCAGCAAGTATTCATATTCATAGCGACATCTCCTTTTGAATTGTATGTTGTTATGAATATATTGATGAAAATAAACGTTTACCATAAACCACTGGAAGCGTGCCTGGCGTTTTTTTGGGGGGGGATATATCAATGGGATCGCGCCAGGAGTCTGGTCCTCTGAACCCTGTCCGGTATCATCGATTTTGGTCATTGTCAGCATCCTCCGTTCCTCCCTCTTAGAGCTTCGTCGCACTAAAAGGGTATTTGGTTTCGGTCGTGCTTTCAATGACCATTTTGCAATTCTGGGGATTTCCAGCTTGCAAAACGGGGGTTTTTACTTTGCAATTCGGGATTTTTAGTTTACAACAAACACTACAGACAACAGCCTGCTAAAGATGCTCTATCTGGCAATGATGGACATAACCAAGAAATGGACCGGGCGCCGTAAGGACTGGGGTACTATCCACTCCCAGCTGGAGGTATTTTTCGAAGGCAGGCTCTGAAGAAGATTCCCAATATTAGAGATAGAATGCTTAGCCTGAAAATATGGCTATGCTCGACTGTTTGTTATTGGGTATAATTAAAAAAGGTCCGGAGCTGAAAAACAGCACCGGACCCATATTTCAAACGCCTCATTTTGCACCTGTTGGAACTTTACACAAAATCTAGGATAGTCCCATAATGTATGCTATTATCAACACCCTACCCACCTTTAGAGCTTTCCCACTAAAAGGGTTTTTGTGGGGTTTGGTCATGCTTGCGTCATCTTATCTGTTCTGATTATTAATTGTTGCATATTTGTTGCTTATATCTGCTTGGAGGTTCCCGATGATAATACCCGATAAGTGAGAGAGAAAAGTGGTGTGGCTACTTCTTATACGGTCCTAGAAATTTGTCTCCATTGAAGTGTATCATATGTTCTGGTCTATCTGAAAGCCAAACTTCTGTTTCCCATGCCAATGATTCAGAAAATTTTTTGAAAGTCTTTAAATCTGGGAATGCGGTTACAAATATCTTTCCACTTTTAACGTTGGTGGTCATTTTATTAATGTCATTAACACGTTTTTGGGACATTGGACCAACCGATGTAACAGCTTCAATAAAATAGATCCAATCAACGTCTTCTCTGAAGAAGACTATATAAAACACGCCATAAACCCTTGATTTTACTGGGTTTATGCCGTGTTTCGCTTTCATTTTGTCGCTTGTTTGTCGCTTAAATCAACAACGCTATACTAAACGATACTCTATAATATTTTGTAAAGCGACAAGATAGGCGGTTCGCTAACCCCTATATTTTGTTGCAATATCACTCCAACGGGGAACATTCAAGTCGCGGGCATAATGCCTTTTGTAGCTCGCTAAAAAGCGATTTTTCCAGTTTGCCGCTTCGTTGTGCGTTTTTGGATTTTGATATACTGTTTCTTCAACGGCGGCTATAAAATCTTCAAGACAAGTAAACATAGGAAAATTCCCACGCTGCGTACTATACCAAACGCCGGGGCGTATTTTATGAACGGCATTTTGTTTTACTTGCAAATTCAACGCCCAATTCGCCATACAGCGGGTTATTTCCCAAACTTTCTTTATCCATAAATCCTTAACGGTAACTATTCCAGCGTCGCTCATATCATAGCCAAAAATCAAATAGTCAACGTCAAGCATATAGGGCTTGTCTATGATTTCTTCCTCATACATTCTAAAATCGGCTATATCAAAGCCCGGACTTGCAGAACGATTAAATGCTTTAACTTCTAATAGGTGAATCGTTTTATTATTGGGGTTAAGATAAAAGTCGGGCGGCATTTGAGTGTTTTGCGACAACGTGTATTCTATACCGCGTTTATCAAGCCATCCTTGCAACCACTCTTGTATAATATTCCCTACAACGTCTTTTTGCTTGACGATTATATCCACATCACCAAAATAAAATTTAATCTGCCCTTGCAACTCTAAAATTTTGTCGTCGTCAATAAGCTTATTATAAACCTCTTGTGCAGTTAAACGCATTATTCATTACCCCCGCAATAGATATTTAAGGTTCGCGCTACTACTTCCTTAATCACGGGTACAACAACGGTATTACCCAAAAGGTCATACCCGTTTTCTTGGGAAGTTTCAAACTTGAAGTCGTCGGGATAACCGAAAAGTCGTAACCCCTCCCGCAATGACAGGGTTCGTAAACCCTCGCCGTCAACGACGAATAAATGTTGCATATCCATAGCAACAAGGGTAGGTGCTATATCTTGCGGGTCAAGCACTTTGTTTATTTCAAAAGACATTTTACCAGTAACAATATTATATCCCAATGGTAAAGTAGTGTCTTGTACTCGTCTGTTTCCATCTTTCTTTTTAGGGTGTTCTTGCTTGAGATAGCCTTTTTTTACAAGGTCGGATAGCATTGCTTCTAACTGTTCGTGATTGTAGAATGTGCGTATATGCTCTATCGTTAGGGGCATACCGTCCATCCAGTCTATGCCGTATTCCTCCGCCCATTTCTTTTTTCTGCGTTCTTTCAACATAGAATTAAGCAAAGCCCTTTGTTCGGGGCTAACGGGTCCTTTATACTCAATATCCCAACTATGTATATTGTTATCGCCGCCGCGCTTGTCCTTAATAGCCTTGCCGTACAGGTCTTTTAGGGGATAGTGACTTAAAACAAGTTGTACAAATTTACTGTCTGAAACAGGCAAGCCGCTTTCTAATACTGTACTAAGATTGCGGCGCATATGTTTGAAATGCTCTAAATCCGGGGCTGCTTTCTTTGTACCGACAATATATATTCTTTTACGCTCTTGCGGTACGCCAAAAAACTTAGCATTAAGGACTTTCCACGATACCTTATAACCTAAATCGTTAAGAGTTTCTAAAATTACGGTCAAAGTCTTTCCTATTTTATCGCCCGGCTTTTCTTTGTCGTGATTGACTAACCCCTCGACATTTTCAAGTACAAACCCATAAGGTTGTTTTTCCTTAATAATTCGTGCTACTTCAAAAAATAGGGTTCCGCGCGTATCTTCAAAGCCTAACCGTTTACCCGCTGCCGAAAAGGCTTGACAGGGAAAACCTGCAAGCAAAAAGTCAAAATCGGGTATTTCGTCCGCTGATACCTTCGTTATATCGCCGTGGATTTCCTCGTTGGGGTGGTTCTGCTTTAATACATCGACGGCATAAGGCTTTATTTCAGACGTAAAAACACACTCGGTCGGCAAGCTCCTTTCGGCGCAAGCAAGTTCAAAGCCTTTTCTTATGCCGCCGATACCCGCGAACAAGTCAATAAATTTTACTGTGTTGTGGGTAGTCATTGCTTTACCTCCGCATTTATTTCGCCGTTCATTTCCACAATGTCTGCTATATCACAATTCAAAGCAGTGCATATTTTAGCCAGCGTTTCCATTGAAACGGGGTCGTTTTTTCCTAACTTGGCTATTACGTTTGTGCTTATGCCCGCCGCTTTTCTTAACTCGGTTTTATTTATATGTTTATCAATAAGCAATTTCCATAGTTTATTATAACTTATAGACACTACAATACCCCCGTGCATAGTTAGTTACAATACATAATAGCACATTGAAAGCCATAAATCAAGAGATTATTCCCAAAACGTGATAAATTATTTATAAACGGGGCATAACATACTTTTTTACGCCCTCCGCTTCGCATACAGCGTTAAATCGTTCTTGTACCCCTCGAACGTATCTACCCGTGTAATGTCATAATCAACGCCCTTGTAGCGGACAATGTGCCGCGTGGTTATGTCGTTGCGCCAGTTTATCACGAATTGGACTTCCTCGGTCGCCTGTACGGACATAGCGGCGTAAACCTCTTTTCCGGATAATTGCCGGAAGTACGCCCATATGGGCGGGGATATGGGGGTTAATGTTTCAATCGAATAACCCTCCGGGTCTTGTGTGTGCGTAACGGCTAAAATCTCTATTTTCTTATCTTTCAGCTTCATAACAAAGCCCCTTTCGTTGCCCTCAATTCAATTTAGGACTAAATTGCGTTTATGAATTCGTTGTGGAAAACAATTGGGGTCAGACCTACACATTTGACATAATATGTTTTTTGCAAGCTTAAAATCCCGTTTGCATAATTAAATCCCCACCGGGGATTTTTAGCTTACAACAAACAAAAAAATATTAAGGGCATTATTTCCACGACATCAGTTCTTTAAAATAATCGGGATCTGTTTCATTGATTTTATGCTCAATTGCCCCGTCGATTATGTAGCCGATGTAATTTTCTGTTGGTTTATTGGCCTTGTTGATTTTCTCAGAACTGTCAACATAGACAAGTGCTTTGATGGTGTCTCCGTTGCATTGAACATCCATATATTGCTTATCATACGACGGAGGATCTATGTTAGTTCCTTCCCTTAAGTCAAGAGTCCTTTCTTCCTCTTTTGAGATAAGCCACAGCACACCCAGCACATATTTACCCGAGGCTTTTATAACTGAAGCTTTTTGCTTCCTGTCACTAATGATAAAACGATAATCATCCAACCTCGCAATTCCGATGAATTCTGCACTGGGACAGCGTTCATAATTGACAGAACCATCTGACCTCATTCGTGACGACAGCATGTTCGAACCGAATGCAAAGTTGTATGTCCTGTTATTGTCTTCATATTTGTTCATCAGATAAAATTCTCCTTTCTCATCTTGTCGATTTCGTCAAGCATTGCCAGAAGGACGCCCAGATCGTCCGAAACTTTTATCTGCCTGTTTGCTGCCTCTGCCAGACGGCCGTAAAACTCGTATTTGCTGTAATAGTCGATTTTGCCGAAGAAGGTATCTCCGAGTTCGTAAAACAGAGCACTGATTTCCTGTGCATAGTCGGAAATTACAAAAACGTCGCTTCTTCCGTAAAAAGCCGTCTTGGAAGTCCCCTGTTTTTGGGCGGTTTTGGTCTTCAGCAATACCCCGACATCCGCCCCTCCCCAAAGGTTGTTCTTCGACACGCCTTTGAACTCCCCTCTTTTGATCCGGCCGCGGATGTCTTCAAGGATCATGTCAATAACATCGCGGTTTTCCTTCATATATTTGTCGATGTGTGATTCAATAACATGCCGGATCACGGAGTTCGCCGAGAATTTTGCACCCGGATTTTTCTCATTTTTGTGCCTGACAATGATGTTAAGCGCTCTGCGGGTCCTTTCCGGCAGCCTTACGATAATCTGTCCTGAGTCTTCGCTTCGAATATTTGGCATATACATCGCCTCCCTAAAGTCCACATATTATACTATCAAATAATATCCACCGCAATACATATGCTATTGTATTTTAAATATTTTTGTTTGGGCTATTTTACAACAGAAAAAAACGCAAAACTGCTTTCGAGAGTCAGGGGAATGCTTTTGCCGGGAAAGAAAAACAGGGGCCGATGGAAGAGATCGGTCCCTGTTATCAGAAAGGGGATCATTTGCGAATTATCGCAAAGTCCCAATGGCAGTAAAAGCGGCCGTAGAAACTAGGTAGAGAAACTAGGGGTCAGACCTACACATTTGACATATTTAGTTAACCCTTGGAAAATACGGCTTGGGCTTTTGTTTATTAGAGCAGTTATAAAGGGTTGTTTCTTGTAAGCTAAAAATCACCAGAATTGTAAAATGAAAATCCCCAGTTTTGCAAAACGGCCATTGAAAGCACGACCGAAACCAAATACCCTTTTAGTGCGACCAAGCTCTAAGAGGGAGGAACGGAGGATGCTGACAATGACCAAAATCGATGATATCAGAAAAGCTTTCTTTGAGGAAGGAAATACAAGGGGTCAGACCTACACAATTGACATGAGCGAAATTCTCAAGGGCAGAGCGTGGGCAAGCGGTTGGGGAGCAGTTGTTAAAGGCAGTTAAAGGCACGCGAAGAGAACATCCGGGACGGATTTGCTCGATTCGCATCGTAGTTAATTGCAGCATATTGCTGCGATGGATTTATAGGAATGGTTCTTTATCACCGTGCCGGGTGGCTCTAGTTCTGCGGGTCATTGGCTATTATGCTCTGCTCTTTTGGCTTTATCACGGAGTACTTTGCACTCGGACTAAAAGTTACTCCCCGTAATCATTTTATTAGCCTGTGATTATCCCCAAAAATGGAATGCAGAAATCACAAAAAAATTTCCGAAGTCAAGAGAAAAATGTTGCAGAACGTGGGAAAATGTTGCAAAGTTCGGGCTAAAACAGCCGAAAAACGCCCTTAAAAACATCATTTTGCCCAGTCTGGACCTGGATAAAATCCACTTTGTGAAAGTTTTCGACAAGTGGGAGTTTGCATTGGATTTCGCCGTTTTCGCAATATTTCGTTATTTACCTGCAATTTTTGTTTTTTTATCGATTGATCGCAGTCAATATAATTTATAATGGCAACTGTGAGTATATATTTTCATTCATAAAAACTGTTGAAATTGTCCTCTGTGTTGAACGTCTTCTTTTGAAAGCCATACACCATTTTTACTGCTCGTTGTCAACGTTCGGACCTTCTCCTGTTTCAAATATTCCGGCAAACCTTACAGTGAAATTTCTTTTTCTGAATACATCTTCACCCAAAGCGGTGATGGCAGCCCTTTTAAACATCGCTTCCTCTTCCGTTCTTATTTTCAGGGCATCTTCCCGGGAGATATAAAACGGCCTTATGAAATACGGCAAATTTATCAACTCCCTTTGTGATAGAAAATTTCGTGCGCATTTTTTATAAATGAGCGCGTGGAAAAGCGTTCGCGGACGGCGGCACGCAAGGAAAGGCTCTGGAAAGACAGCCGCGACCGTGCCTGACTTGCCAGTATTCCGCAACAGCACCCGCACTGCTATACTTGATATCTTTTCTTTATTATACGAGATAGAATGTAATAAAGGATAATATGGAGGGGCGATCGGATGGAAGAAACCGTCGATTTCAGGAAATATCCTAACCTATTACTCCTGCTGTGGGACACACAGGAGAAGGAGATGGGAGCTTTTGACGCTTTCACCCTCCTGGACTGCCGCTTTTCGAAGTATATCAGGAATGACTGGCTGAACGATGATGAAAGGGAACTCTTGCAAAGGCTGGCGGCAAAGTTTGGCGGCGGGGTGCCGATCTCCAGGCAGGAATGGTCCAACAGCACTTCTCCGAAAGAAATAATTGAGATCATAACAGAACACATCGACTGCGGATTTCTTGAAACCGGCAGATTCCGTTTGAGCGGAGGGGCCCTCTCTTCCATCAGGCACGGGGGTTACAGGAGAGCCGCGGACATTGCATTTCTCTCTCATGAAATCGGCCCGTTCAACAGCACAAAGTCCCGCGTTCACGCATCCACGGACCTCAAAATGAAGCGAGAGCCATACATAGACAAAGATACGGTCATGGTGTGGGCAATTTACGGCGAGACTACCGTAAGAATGGATCTTATGTGCGAACAACGGTTCAATTTCGGTACACCGGAGAAATTTTATGGGGTCAACGCCCTTAACGATACGGACCTGATGACATACAAACTTTTGTCATACTGCGACAGGGGTTTGAACACCAAAATCACAGAGGCGGCTCAAGACATAGCGGATATCCTCGCTATTTATAAAGACTGTCCGGACACTCTCGCCCCGGCCTGCGCCACAGCGCTTGAAGCCTACGGCGACTGGTTCGTATCAGCCATGAAGCGGCTCGCTTCGGCAGACAGCGAAGCGGCTGCCAAAGATACTCTTATTTCGGGCGGAGTCATGGACAGTTCGCTTGAAGAGCTCTTGCAAATCGCCCCTTCGTTCCGCGAAGCTATACGTTCCTTCATATCAACAGTTCCTGATAACTGACCTATCCCCTGAGGCTGTAAAAATATTGCGGTTTCTTGCTCAAATGACCTAGGCATCAATTCAAAATTTTCTTTTAGACAGCCCGCTCTTTCTTGGGGACAATCGGCCGTATCTGAGGCTGAAGGTTTCGCGAGTCCCGAAGGATGTCTGTTCCGGATCTTATCTTGAGTTTTTCACAGCATAAAAAAACAGCTCGTATAAATGACAGTCTCATTTCCTAGATAATTTCCAGATTTGCGATGCTGCTTATGCCGGGTTGATTCTTAAAACGGGATGATGACAAGTAATCTTTTCTGATGTATAATCTCTGAAACAACAACCAACCGTAAACATTTCAACACCTCAAATACCGCTTCAGGCTGCGTAAGCCTGCCAAACCAACTCACATGACTCCATAAATCAAACCGGAGGTAAATGCCATGAGATCTACCGGATATATTGGCCCGTCAGATGAAGTTATGCAGCACTGGCTTTTAAGGAATAAAAACAGGGCGGCATCTTTAGCTTCCAGACCTGATGTCGTTCCCGCGACTTTTTTTGAAAATTCACTCGCCATGAGCAGGCGGCTCGCTCCGACGAACAGCTTCTCCCTTGCAGAAAAGCACATCAAAGAGGAATTCTTTTTCTGCAAGAACAGGCCTTTCGACACAGTTATGTTCCCGGACGGAGAAACGCTTGTCCGTTCAGGGCTGCCGCTTGACAAGATGTTCATGTCAGCATCGGGTGAGGATGAGAAGAAGATCCGCTCCTTCTCCTTAAATGTCGCGCTCGATGAGTACAACGAGTACATGGAATTCGTACCGCATGTCACGGACATAGATTTTCTTCTTGAAGCGCTGTTCGCCCCATCTGTGACTACGCTTGACGATTTCGCGTCATTCGCCG
Organism: Synergistaceae bacterium DZ-S4; assembly: GCA_025943965.1. Lineage (NCBI taxonomy): Bacteria > Thermotogati > Synergistota > Synergistia > Synergistales > Synergistaceae > Caenicola > Caenicola nitritireducens. Next base: position 7,479 of record JAPCWD010000018.1, on the reverse strand, counting down.
CGTCTGCCGTGATCTCATCCACAGAGCGCCCTGAGGAAATGACGCAGTGGTTCTGGGAGAGCGCTTCCCTGTCACTTCTTGAAGCGGCTGCGAGGTCTGCTTTCAGGATGTGGATGGCCTCACCGGAATGGGATAGCCCTGTCCACGAAGTGCCGAAGCTCACCCCCGTTTTCGCCAGGTTTGCCGGAGAAACCGTCAATATGCTTTCAAAACCCGAAGGCAGCCTTATTTTTTCTTATGCAATGAAAAAATTCATATCGGACGACGATATGGAAACATTCAAGTTTTACTCCGGGACATTTCCGGAAGGCAGCTCCCATTTTCTCGGGGCATTTCTTAAAGAGGCCACCGCTCCGATCCGGACCTCTGTCTGCAGGAACTTGGGAAAGGGAGTTGCACTCTACATGGCCGGATCAGCGGACACGATAATGCTCAAGACCGGAGAATACGGCAAAATAGAAAGGTATATACCGTGGGCAGCAGGAACTGCATCGCTCTTTCCCGAATCGTCCTTTTACGCCCTCTCGCTTGACCTCTGGACAAAAAAGCAAAGGGAGGCCTTAGCAAGAGCCCTGGAGAGCATGACGGGAAAATCACTTGTGATCTGGACATCCGCGAACATGTCATCTGTTCCGGAAATACTGCTCGAAAATGATTTTATAACCCGTGAAGCCTACGGAAACGGCGGTTTCTGTTTCAGGGCGATCCCTCCGGAAGATACGGCAGACTACCTTAAGAAAAGCGGCTACAGGATAAAAAACCTTGATCGCCTGCCTCAGACGGCAAATAAAGACGCGAAAAACATCCTGTATGAGATCGGATTCATCGCAAAAGAGTATGAAGACGCTGTGAAAAGGCACAAACGGGATCCTTTCGAAGGAATGCAGGTAAACATCCCCAATGAGGTCATGGCTGTCCTGTCTCCATATATGCTCCTTCCGGATGATGCCATAGAGGAGGCGAGATACAGGACAATGAAGGCCCTGGGATATAAGGCCTGCGATATAACAAGGCCTGTCATCGTCTCTGATGAAATTCCCGACTTCTACAGCTGGATAGCGCAGTCAATGGAAAGCAGGGCGAAGATACCTAAGCTTGATATGGATAAGATAAGAAAAAGGAATAAAACAAAGAAGCGCGATGAAGAAATCTCCGGAGAATAAAACAAAAAAACTGACTTGGGAATGGCTTCGATGACCGTTTTTTATTTGTCGCAGCCTAAGTTTCAATAAAAATTTGAATTAAAACAAAATAACAGTTGTTTAGCATTAATAAAAAATGGTATAATAATTTTGCCGTTAAAAGGGAAGTAAAAAAAAAAACAGTTTCTCCGAGCAACTCACTTCTCTAATGACTCTAATGTTGAAAATACCTTTTAACGGAGGGACAAAAACCATGCCAAAAACATTCCTTTCAGGACGTTTCGTCAAAAGAAACCTCTTCACTTGTTTTGTGGCCATAACAGCACTAATCTCAGTATTCGGGATAGCTTTCGCCTCGTCAATTATCGACGGGCTGGAGATGCCTGATTATCTGCAGGTCAACGACACATACGCCCCCAGAATCACAAGCGATTACACAAAGACCGCCGCCGATGATTTGTACATTGACAGGCAGTGGGGAATTGACGACTCAAACCTCGATGTCGTATGGAACGCATTTGACTCAAGGCTTAGCGCTTCAACAGAAGAAGTTTTTGTGGTCGTCATGGAGGAAGTCATCGCGCTCGACCACGAGGATCTGCGGGGTTCGTTTATCCGCCTTGGTTACGACCCCGAAACCGACGAAGATTTTATAGGTGCCTATGTGCACTACAGCGACACTGAATACAGATACATCGTTGAGATCATAAAAGCCTCAGACTGGAAGACAAAAAACGACGTTTCAAGCACCTGTGGTTACGACCGGGCCCTGCACGGCTCCCACGTGGCCGGGATAGTCGGGGCAAGGCACAACGATATCGGAATAGCCGGATGCAGTTCCAAGGTGAAAATAATCCCTGTATTCATATACGGCAATTCAGGTGAAACAGAGGCCTTCGACTGGATATTGGGTGAACTCTACGATACCCTTGAGGAACGTACAGGAAGAGAACCGAGAATGATAATACAACGTGCGTTTGGAACCACGGGAGGCGGCACACCCTTGGATAACTTTGTGGTCCAGGATATGCTCAGTGACTACAAAAGGGCGTCCGATGCCGGGCTTCTTGTGGTACACGGAGCCGGCAATATAGCGGCCGACCTGCATGATGGCATCTGGGAAGATGCAGATGGGCAGCTCGTGACTATCATGCCCGCCTGCGGGGGCATAAGCGCGGACAACTTCCTGACGGCGGCGGCGCACGATTCAAATAGGAATCTGGCCCCGTTCAGCAGCTACAGCACCGCCGGACCTGAAGACGCACAGGCTCATCTTTCAGCTCCGGGCATGAAAATAGCCAGCCTCGGCCGTCCAGGAGAGTACTGGACCGCAAGCGGAACGTCCATGGCGGCACCGCACGTCTCGGGAACAGCCGCTCTGCTCTGGCAGCTGTTTCCCGATGCTACGGCAGCTGAGATAAAAGAACTGATAATTGCGGGCGCCAACGTCAGCAGGAATCAGAAAGTGGCTCCCCATAACGGAGAATCCGCCACTACAATAGGCGGATACGTAAAAACAGGGTTCCTTGACGCGGCGGCATCCGTTAAGAAATCAAAGGAAGTCCTCGGCGACGCGAGGGGTCTTGACATAGAGATACCGGTGAAGGAACTGATTATAACGCCGTCTGCGTACGGAATAGTGGAGGGAGACACAGCTGAAATAGATGTCACAACAGTCCTTCCATACACCGCTGACAACAAGGATGTGACCTTCACCTCCAGCAACACGGCAGTTGCTTCCGTAACGACTTCAGACGGAGTTCATACAATAGAGACAGGATCTGTTGATACGGATATGGAAGTTGAGATATATGCAACGGCAGCGGACGGAAACGGAACGGTGAGCAACACGGTCACGGTAACAGTGACCAATGCCCCGGTGCCTGCGACTTCAGTCGCCATCAAACACGAAGGCGAAACGCTTTCCGAAAACGAGACAGTAGATATTCAGGTAAACAAGTCAGTCACACTTGAAGCTACTGTTGAACCGGCAAACGCGAGTGTGACCGACAGCGACTTTGTCTGGGATATTGATCCCAATACCTTCTACACGCAGAGCGGCAGAAATATCACAGTAACACCAACAACTGTAGGTCTTTACACGGTAACGTTGAGAGAAGGATCCCTGGTCGCAACATGCAGGCTGAACGCGCGGGAAACAGATCCTGCACCCGAACCTGATCCCGTACCGACACCTGACCCTGACCCTACACCTGATCCTGCGCCATCTGAGGGCGGAGGAGGCGGCGGATGCAGCACCGGTCCGGCTGCAGGATTTGCCTTGATTTTCCTGAGCTTGGTTCCTTTGTTGCGCGGAAAAAATAAGTAGGGGATTAAGTGTGGGAGGGACTCCCCCTCCCGCACTTCCCAACAGAAAAAAATCATGTCGTTCTCCGGCAACTATGATGTTTAACTCGTTTGTTTTCTGCCCCTGTAATTCAGGGAACAAAGAAGATGAGGAGCCAGCGGTCAAATTAATTGCATATCCCGGCCATTAAGGGATATGCCAAAAAATCGAAGGGGGCAACCAAGTTGTTCAAAGAAAATGACACAAGCGGCGTTTTGATTTCAGGGGAACTTCACGAGCACGTCAGGGTCATCGCAAAACTGACTGAAAAGGCAGGTGGCTGGAGGAACTTCTGCACCGACGATCCGTCAGAAGACCTGCAGACGATGTTTATCGGGTCCAGGCTCAGGGATACGACGCTTGGTGCGTTGGACGACGATTCTGAGACGGTCTCCGACAAGGAGCTGAAGTGGGGCGACATGCCACGTAACGAGATCGACAGGGATGACCTCCTTGAGATCTATCACGGGACCATGGTGGAAGGCCTTGTTTACAGCTATCCTATGGTACGTTTCAGGGTGACCCGGGACGACAGGTACTATCTGTTGGATTACGAGACCGATTTCGATAAGAACAGCGAACGTGTTGTTTTGATCGGCAACGATGCCTTGACCGAGACTGAGAAGTGGATAGAAAAGATGGTGGGGATACACGGCCTGACGCGGGATAAGAAATAAAAGTTAGGCAAGCAAGGGCATTTTCCCGGAATAGCCTTGCGGAGAGCGGGAAGATATATATGCGGCAACGTTCTTCCCGCTCCCTTATAAAAGAGCAGCCAAAAGCAACAAAGGTCAGAAGCGCTGATTTTCAATAATGTCCGGTGTTCCGCAGCCGAATATGCGGGATCTCCAGAGGCCGACCGCGCAGCCTCAACAGGCACGGAAATCACCAAACGGCGCTCCGCCGCCGTACTCAAGTGCGGACCTTAATTAATTACCAAATACCGATATGAGAGAGGTAAAAACGACATGGCCATATTCGTGACCGGCGACACACACTCAGAGCCGCTACCCAGATTAGAGGCGCTCTGCAAGAGTGAAGAAAAAAGCAGAGAAACACCTCTGACGAAAGAGGACGTTGTTATCATTGCGGGAGACTTCGGAGTCATTTGGTGGGACGATTCCACAAAATACAAACGGTTGGAAGACTACACCCTGGACAAACTCGAAAATATGCCTTTCACAACGCTTTTTATCGACGGTAACCATGAAAATTTCAACAGGCTCATGCGGTTCCCCGTTGAGTCCGGGTACGGAGGAAAGGTCGGTGTGCTGCGCCCGTCCGTGCTGCATCTCCGACAGCGGGGACATGTATATACGATAGACGGCAGAAAGATATGGTGTTTCGGCGGGGGGATCTCCGTGGACAAAAACTACAGAAGCGAAGGTATAAGCTGGTGGTCACAGGAAGAGCCGTCGACCGCCGAATACTGCTACGGGCTGAACCAGCTTGAAAAACACAACTGGGAAGTGGACTTTGTTGTGACCCACGCGGGACCGTCCGGAGCCGTAGATGCAATGGGGCTTCCGCCTCTTAGGGAGTCTTTTGGGGATAAAGTCTACGAATACGACCCCGTATCCCCTTACCTGGAACACGTAAGCCGCAAGCTGCGTTTCAAAAAGTGGTTCTTCGGGCATTATCATAAGGATATTAAGGAAATCTCATCGGTGACCGCGAGTTCTTGCGTGAGCAGCGAAGAGGGGAATTTCACAGCTATGCGTCATTATGTATACGAGCTTCTTTAGCCGCAGCAGCCCTTGCGTGAATCGCCTGTAGTTGCTTGGGCAATTCCTGTAGAAAAAGACTGCCGCTGCCCTGTACCCGAACCTGCGTCAACGGTGCGGGGCAGACAGGCCGGACAACATGAACGGAATATGGAAAACGATCAGGGAAAGGGGGGCGGCACATGGAACTCAAAGAAATATCTACCGACAGGCTGACAGGAATTGAAAAGAAGGTTTTTTTCATGTCTCGGCTGTATGAGCTTATACGTAAGGAGAAAATAAGGCCGGTTCCTATCCTTGCCTTTGATAGCGCGACGGAATTATACACCGGAGGCAATTATTCATATATAAACATTGATCTCCTCTCTGAAAACATCCCGTTCCATGAGGCCTTGCTGGAAAACAACGGTTTTGCCAGGCTAGGGGACCGTCTTTGCAGCATTGAACATGAACTGTCAGTGAAATTCGTGTCCGAACCCCGATGCGGAAGGGTGGGCAAGGTTAAATATTCCGGACATGCAATTTTTGTCGTCTCGATCGAAGATACGATCATAGAAAGGCTTGCGGCTGCCAAGTTTCGCAACATTCCCAAGGACCTTGAGTGGGGCCGGGTATTGTTTGCATCGGACGGCGTTCTCAAACCGAACCCGTACTACCTGGAAGAAAGGGCATTGAAGGAGGGTGTAAGCGACCTTCTTGGGAAAATTTCAGTTGCCCATAAAACCATTGCCTCGGAAGAAAACCATATAAACCCTAAGACAGAAGAATATCCTAACATCTGTCGCAAGACCCATGACCGGGCTTCAAGCATTTCCCATGATAGTGCCAGTAGGCCTATCAAATTTGAAGACCTTCAACTCATCACCTTTGAGCAACGATTGAAAATTCCGCACAGGAGGGAGCTCTCAAGCCGCCCGTGGAGCATGGATCAGCTCCGCGTATTTATGGAAAGGCAAAAGACCATACCGAATCTTCTTGCCCGAATGGGCATTGAAATCGCTGACAGCATTCCATACGAAGAGTTCAAAAAAAAATTTGCAAGAGGCAGTAATTGATCAGAATGTGCTTTTTTTATATTACTTTAGATGGCCCTCTCCCTGAGGAATCCAGCTGATCTGGACAACACGCCATGAGTGATTCCTCGAACGGTTTGCTATTCTAGAGCGGATGCTATGACAACCGTGACGTTGTCCTGATAAGGGTCGTTCTTCAACAATGTTTTCTCTATCAAGCGGCCTGCCCATTTCATCGGATCCGGGTAGTACGCGTCAATCATCTCATCCTCGGAAAGTTCCCTGTAAAGTCCGTCTGAACACAGCAGGACAGAATCTCCGGGTAAAATGCGCATTTTGCCGGATGAGACTTTCGTCACCTCCCAAAAGCTGACAAAGCTTGTCAGAGCATCTCTTTTTGAGTGTTTATCAGCAATGCTTTTGTCAATATCGCCTCTTGCCACGGCGGCATCGAGGACCTTCCCGTAAGTGTGATCCTCGTTCAGCTGTGTGATACTTTTGCCTGATATATGATAGATATGGCTGTCTCCGGCGGATATCCAAAAGAGCATGTCATCCTGTAAAGCTGCTGCGACTAAAGTGCACCCGCACTCCATTACTTTTCCTTTGGATACAATGAAATCCAACAGGGCTCTATTTGCGTCCCGAAGTGACTTAAGCAATGCGCCGTGGATATCAGAGATCCGTTTCTCACTCATGATGGAATTTTTTACGGCATCACAGGTGATCTGCGCCGCCTCTTTTCCGCAAGGAAGACCACCGATCCCGTCACAAACGACAAGAAGTCCCGGATTAGATCCGTCTGTCCGGCAAGGGTCTGAAACATAAAAGTCATCCTGCTGCTCTTTTCGTTTTCCTATGTCCTGAGCGGAACCAAACAATAATTTCATTTTTTTATACCCCGCAAATAATAATGTGACTCAAGGAGAATTATAACTCAAAACATAATGTCGGTAATTATGGATTTGCCCTTATGGGGGAGAACCCTGCATAGAGTTAAAGCCTGACAGGATAGATCCCGAATAGGTTTATTTTACAGAGGTATCTTGCAGCCATGGCAGATAGATGTTTTTTTTTTGCACTGTCCGGCACAAAAGAACCAAGAGTTCCTTGTTATATATTATATACTCAACTTTCCCACCTCAAGAATAGATGAGAAGCGAGATTTGGACCTTGAAAACTACATATAGGATCACGCGATAAAAACAAGAGGAAAGCCCCTTATGTGGTATAATTGAAATAGCGACAAATCA